>CAZLUS010000020.1:0-15557 GCA_964562775.1 uncultured Flavobacteriaceae bacterium
TCTTGAGAAACTGTAGTTTTAAATGCTTCTATCTTAACCCAAGGAAGCACCAATGAAAGTATAAAAGTGCCTATAAGGTAAAATCGATTCCATTGAAAAAAAGTTTCGCCTTTTAAAAACAAATCATAAACGATTAAAAACAGAATCTGAAAAGCTAATATTTCTAAAATATACTGTATCATTTGTCCTCTTTTTTAATTTGACGCATAATAGCTTCTAGCTCTGAAAGGCTTATATCGTTTTTCTTCATAAAAAAAGAAACCATACTTTTAAAAGACCCTTGAAAATAACCATCTACCAATTTATTAATAGACTGGTTACTGTACTCAGATTTTTTAACCAAGGGAAAATAGAGGTGTCCTTTTCCTATTTTTTCATGGTCTACAAAGCCCTTATCTTCTAGTATACGTATTATAGTAGACACGGTATTATATGCAGGTTTTGGCTCTGGCAATTCTTTAATAATAGCTGCAACATTGGCTTTTTCTAGTTGCCATAACAATTGCATTACCTCTTCTTCTGCTTTGGTGAGCTGTTTCATTCAACTAATTTTTTAGTTCATTTATAAAACAAATATAACTAAATATTTAGTTTAAACTAATTTTTTAGTTAAAAAATTAGATTCGTATGTAACAAAAGTCTCTTAACTTTGTCTAACCTGTAGACATACTACTATGGATATTATATTACTTAGTTTGGGCTTTATTTTAATGCTGGTTGGTATACTAGGTAGTTTTTTACCTGTTTTACCAGGACCTCCTATAAGCTGGATTGGTCTTCTACTATTATATTTAACTAAAGCTATACCAGACGATTGGTGGCTACTAGGCATCACACTTGTCTTTGCTATAGCTGTTTTTATTCTAGATTATATAATCCCTGCTGTGGGCACCAAAAAATTTGGTGGCAGTAAAGCGGGTATAGCAGGAACAATAGTTGGTTTATTGGTAGCTATAATTTTTCCTGTACTTGGGCCATTTGGTATCATTGTATGGCCTTTTGTGGGTGCTTTAGTAGGGGAACTTATTAATAAAGCAGACCAAAAAACGGCATTAAAAGCTGCCTTTGGTTCTTTTCTTGGCTTTTTAACAGGTACTTTTATGAAGTTTTTAATTGCTATTATTTACCTAGGCATTTTTATTTGGAAAGTCATAGAATTTGCACCAGAGCTATTCACTTTTAGTTAGTCTAGCCATTCTGTTTTATCCTGTATGGGTTTTCGCGAGCCTTCCATAATTTCTTCATCAGAATAACCCATATAAAAGAATCCTAAACATTTTTCTCCTTCTGCTAAGTCGAAAAATTCATCCATATATTTTATTAGACCTGGTGAACTCCAATACGAACCGATGCCTAGTTCTGTTGCCATTAACCACATATTTTGTACTGCCATTGCCACTGCTGCTACTTCTTCCCATTCTGGCACACTTTGATTTGGGTCGCGTTGCATACAAATTGCAATAATAGCTCCTGCTTTTTTAGGGTTTTCTTGAAGCTTCTTTACCTTAAACTGTTTGGGTTTAGCTTCAACTTCTTGATATTTATCAGCTAAAAACAATCCCAAGTTTGCTTTAGACTCCCCTCTTAAAACTTTAAAACGCCAAGGTTCGGTTTTCTTGTGAGTGGGCGCCCAATTTGCCGCTTCTAAGATTTTTTCAATAGTAGCTTTAGCAATAGATTTGTCATTGTATTGGGCAGGGAAAATGCTTCTTCTTTTTTTAATAAGTTCAAAAATCATAGGTTTCATTTTTGTATTGAAAATTAAATACGTTTTCTGTTAGTCAAAAAGAGAACTTAAGCATTGTGCTAATACAGGGTTTCTATTGTCAGTTTTCCATGCAACAGAAAGCACTGCCTTCTGTTTTATCTTTTTTAATTCGATAAATTTTACATTCATTTTAAAACCATATTGTAAGGTAGTAGGTACTATAGCAATTCCAAGTCCGTTCTCTACCAGTTTAAAAATAGTAAGCGCATGTACAGATTTGTGTGAAACTTTTGGGGTAAAGCCAGCATCTTCACATATACTCATAATGGTATCGTAATACAAAGAGCTATATTCTTTTGAAAAGAGAATAAAATCGTTCGCTGCGAGTTGATGCATTCCTTTAAAAGTAGTTTCATCAATATGAAAATCGGCTGGAACAACCAGTGAAAAAGTATCTTTAAAAACAGGTTTAATTTGAAGCTCCTTTGGCACTCTCGCCAAACGCACAAAAGCAAGGTCTAAACTATCTTTTTGTAATGCAGCTACCTGTGCATGATTAGAAAGTTCTTCTAAGCTTGTGTGTACATCAGGAAAATTATCTTTTAGCCTAAGCAATAAATCTGGAACTACATTTTGCATTGCAGAACCCAAAAAGCCTATTCTAAGTTCTCCTAGATAGCCTTTACCAATAAGACCGAGTTGCTTTTTGGTTTGCTCTAAATGGTTTAAAATAAATTCTACTTCGCCTTTTAAAAATTGCCCTGCTGCAGTTAGACTTACTTTCTTTTTATCTCTGTTAAATAATTTGGTATCTAGAATTCTCTCCATTTGCTTAATCTGTGTACTTAAACCAGGTTGTGAGATAAAGAGCTTTTCAGCAGCTTTTCGGTAATGTAATTCTTCGGCTACTGCCAAAAAATAAACAAAATGTCGGAGCTCTATTTGATAATTCATAGTTATTAAATACTATAAAAATAAGTATTGGTAATTATTAAAAATAGTTTATAATTTTAAGACTATCAAAATTTAATCCATGCAATTACCAGAAACATTTCATTTTGGCGAACATCATTTAACTGCTAGCATTGCTTTAAGTATTGCTAAAGGCACCACCAAAGGCATACTTACAGAAAACTGCTTAAAAAATATAGAAGCAAGTAGCCTTAGGGTTCAAAAAATTATTGAAAAAGACGCTATTGTTTACGGTATTAATACGGGTTTTGGTCCCTTATGCAATACTAAAATATCTAAAGAGGACACTAAAATATTACAATCTAATATTTTGCAAAGTCATAGTGTTGGAGTGGGCGAACCTGTATCAGAAGAAATTGCGAAGCTCATGCTGGTTCTAAAAATTCACGCACTAGCAAAAGGCTATTCTGGTATCGCTGTGAAAACTATTCATAGAATGTTATGGCATATCAACAACAATGCTATTCCTGTGGTTCCATCGCAAGGTTCAGTTGGGGCTTCTGGGGATTTGGCTCCGCTTTCTCATTTATTTCTTCCCTTAATAGGTTTGGGTAAAGTCAATTATAATGGCAAAACAATTCCTACATCGAAACTATTTAAAAAAGAAAAATTAAAACCGATTGATTTAGGGCCAAAAGAGGGCTTAGCACTAATAAACGGAACTCAATTTATTGCTGCCCATGCGGTTATTGTTGTTCAACGATTACAACATTGTTTGCGACATGCGGATATTATTGGTGCAATGATGTTAGAAGGCTTACAAGGCTCTATAAAACCCTTTCATCAAGAACTACATAAACTACGTCCATTTAAAGGCAATCAACACGTTGCAGGTAGAATACGAACGCTTTTACAAGGTTCAGAAATTTTAGAAGACCATATCAATTGCGAACGTGTGCAAGACCCCTACTCTTTGCGATGTATGCCTCAAGTACACGGTGCTTCTAGAAACACTTGGTTACATTTAAAAGAATTATTAGAAATAGAGCTAAACTCGGTTACAGACAATCCTGTAATTATTAATGATGACCTTACCATAAGTGGTGGTAATTTTCATGGACAACCCCTTGCCATGGCATTAGATTATGCAGCTTTAGCAGCTTCTGAACTTGGTAATATTTCTGACCGAAGAATCTATTTGTCTTTAGAAGGCAATAGCCCAGGGCTTCCTAAACTGCTAATGAATAATACAGGTATCAATTCTGGCTATATGATTTTACAATACACTACCGCCGCCTTAGCAAGTGAAAATAAAAGCCTTTGCTTTCCGGCTAGTGCAGATAGTATTCCTACTTCTTTAGGACAAGAAGATCATGTGAGTATGGGATCTATTAGTGCTAGAAAAACGCTACAAATCATTGAAAATCTCGAAAAGATTTTAGCCATTGAATTACTAACTGCTGCGCAAGCCTTTGAATTTAGAAAACCTTTAAAATCTGGTATTCTATTAGACCAGGTTCACAAATATTTGCGTACCAAAGTTACTTTTGCAGATAATGACAGAGTTTTTGCTGATGATATTAATATTGCTATCGATATCGTTAAAGAAGGAGCTATTTTAAAGCTTGTTGCAGACAGTATGAATAAAAACAATATAACTTGGGAAACTATTTATAGAGAAGAGTTTGAAATTTTTTAAGTTTAGAACAAAACTGTTATAGCAATAAAAAACAGAAACAAACAAATGACAAATTCCGTTTTAATAGGTCCATTCACACAATTACTCACCATGGGTAAGCTAGCGCTAAAAGGCGCTTTAAAAGATGAACAGCTTGAGTGTATAGAAAATGCCGGCATCCTTGTCGTTAAAGGTCATATTATTGAAGTTGGGGCTTTTAGTGCTTTAAAAAGCAAAGCCTCTAAAATTGAACTGATAGAAGGTGATGCTGTTTGTATGCCCGGTTTAATTGATGCACATACACATATCTGTTTTGCAGGGTCTAGAGCTAATGATTACGCGCTACGCAATGCTGGCAAATCTTATTTAGAGATTGCTAAAGCTGGTGGCGGCATCTGGGATACTGTTACCAAAACACGACAAGCAAGCCAAAACGACTTAGTACAAGGCATTATTAAAAGAGCTAATAATCATTTAAAGAATGGTGTCACTACTATTGAAGTTAAAAGTGGTTATGGGTTAAATGTAACTGAAGAATTAAAAATGTTACGAGCTATTAAAGAAGCGAATAGTATAATTGCAACTGATTTAATTCCTACCTGTTTAGCGGCTCATATGAAACCTAAAGATTGGAGTGGCACCGCAGCCGAATACCTTTCTACAATAAGCGATGAACTTTTCCCTATTCTAAAATCGGAAAACCTAACACAAAGAATTGATGCTTTTATAGAAGAAAGTGCTTTTTCTTCAACAGAAATTGCACCTTATTTTACTAAAGCAAAAGCGATGAATTTTGATATTACCGTTCATGCGGATCAGTTCTCAACCAGTGGTAGTAAAACCGCAGTTAATTTTAATGCTATAAGTGCAGACCATTTAGAGGCAAGCACCGAAAAAGAAATTCAAATCTTAGCAAAAAGTGATGTTATACCAATAGCACTTCCTGGGGCATCTATTGGGTTAGGTTGCGATTTTACCCCTGCACGTAAATTATTAGATACTGGCACATCCTTAGTGATTGCTAGTGACCATAACCCTGGTTCTGCTCCTATGGGTAATTTACTTGCTCAAGCTGCGATTTTAAGCACCTTTGAAAAACTATCTAATGCCGAAGTTTTAGCAGGCATAACAACAAGAGCTGCAACAGCACTGAATTTAAAAAACAGAGGTTCGCTAGAAAAAGAAAAAGTAGCAGACTTTATAAGCTACCCCGTAAAAAACTATCAAGAAATCACCTATCACCAAGGGCAATTAAAACCCAATGGCGTATGGAAAAACGGTATAAAACAGCTTTAATAAAGGCAAAATGAATACAACTAGGTTTAAAGAATTAATACAAGAAGGTATTCCTGAACAGCTCCCACAAAAGAAGAGTTATCCCTTAAATGGAAACCCTGCTCCTAAACGAAAAGACATTTTATCTTTAGACGAAAAAAAACTAGCCATAAAAAACGCACTGCGTTATTTCCCAAAAGCGTGGCATCAAGAACTAGCGGTAGAGTTTGCGCATGAACTAAAAGCCTATGGTAGAATTTATATGCACAGATTTAAGCCTAGCTATAAAATATATGCCAGAGCTATAGAAGAATACCCTGCAAAAACACAACAGGCAGCAGCTATTATGTTGATGATTCAGAACAATCTAGACCCCGCTGTGGCACAACACCCAGAAGAACTAATTACCTATGGGGGTAATGGTGCAGTCTTTCAAAATTGGGCGCAATACCTACTTACTTTTAAATATCTTTCTCAAATGACTGAAACCCAAACCTTGCATATCTATTCTGGGCATCCTATGGGTTTATTCCCTTCTACAAAAGAAGCACCAAGGGTTGTAGTTACCAATGGTATGATGATACCTAACTACTCCAAACCAAACGACTGGGAAAAATACAACGCCCTTGGCGTTACGCAATATGGACAAATGACTGCTGGTTCGTATATGTATATTGGACCTCAAGGCATTGTGCATGGCACTACAATTACAGTAATGAACGCCTTTAGAAAAGTATTGGATAAAGGAGACACTCCTATGGGAAAGGTCTTTTTAACCGCTGGTTTAGGAGGTATGAGTGGTGCGCAACCAAAAGCTGGAAATATTGCAAAATGCATCACCATTTGTGCAGAAGTAAATCCTTCGGCAGCTAAAAAAAGACATCAACAAGGTTGGGTAGATGAGCTTATTAGCGATATTGATGCACTTGTTATAAGAACCAGAGAGGCCATTCATTCTAAAGAAATTATTTCTATTGCTTTTATTGGTAATATCGTAGCCGTATGGGAGGTATTTTACCAAGAAGATATCTTTGTTCATTTAGGTTCTGACCAAACTTCATTACACAATCCTTGGGCTGGTGGCTATTACCCTGTTGGCTTGTCGTTTAATAATGCTAATAAAATGATGGTTCAAGACCCAAAAGGATATAAAAAATTAGTTCAAGAATCTTTAAGAAGACAAGTAGATGCCATTAATAAACATGCCGAAAAAGGAACCTATTTTTTTGACTATGGCAATGCCTTTTTGTTAGAAGCCTCTAGGGCTGGTGCTGAAGTTATGGCAAAAAATAACATCGATTTTAAATACCCTTCATATGTACAAGACATATTAGGCCCCATGTGTTTTGATTATGGTTTTGGACCTTTTCGCTGGGTATGCACCTCTGGCAAAGCAGAAGATTTATCAAAAACAGACCAAATAGCCGCAAAAATTTTAATGGCTATTAAAAAAGATGCTCCAGAAGAGATTCAGCAACAACTACAAGACAATATCACATGGATAAAAGAAGCAGAACAGAATAATTTGGTCGTTGGTTCTAAAGCAAGAATATTATATGCTGATGCGGAAGGAAGACTAAAAATTGCCGAAGCTTTTAATGAAGCTATAAAGAATGGCAAACTAACTGCACCTGTTGTCCTTGGGCGTGACCACCATGATGTTAGTGGTACAGATTCTCCTTATAGAGAAACTAGTAATATATATGATGGTAGTAAATTTACTGCCGATATGGCCATACATAATGTTATAGGCGATAGCTTTAGAGGAGCCTCTTGGGTCTCTATACATAATGGCGGTGGCGTTGGTTGGGGTGAAGTAATAAATGGTGGTTTTGGTATGCTATTAGATGGATCTAAGGAAGCCAATGAGCGATTAAAAAATATGCTTTTTTATGATGTAAATAACGGTATTGCTAGAAGAAGTTGGGCTAGAAACCAAGAAGCTATATTTGCTATTAAAAGAGAAATGGAAAGAACACCTCAACTAAGAGTTACTTTACCCAATATGGTGGATGCTAATTTATTAGATAATTTGTTTTAATTATAATGTCTCCTTGGGCGCATAGGTCTCGACTGCGCTCGACCTGACCTAAAATACAAAGATGCAGAACTACAACATTCCTTCTAAAGAAAATTGGACAGGTAGAGTTTCTAATAAAAAACTTTATTTGCACCAAAAAGTACAACTCCAATCTGTTGCATCACTTCAAAAAGCAAAAGAAAAAACCTTTGCACTTTTAGGCTATGCCTGTGATGAAGGGGTAAAAAGAAATCAAGGAAGAGTTGGTGCAAAAGAAGGCTCTAATGCTATTAGAAAAGTCTTAGGCAAAATGCCTAATCATTTATCTATTGAACAACAGTTGATAGATTGTGGCGATGTGCTGTGTTTAAGTGACAATATGGAAGCTTCACAAGAAGAACTATCCAAAAATGTAGTCCAATTATTAAATCAGAATACGTTCCCTATACTTTTAGGTGGCGGACATGATATTGCCTACGGACATTTTAATGGCATCAAAAGATATCTAGCTTCAAAAAATAAAAGCCATACAATCGGAATCATAAATTTTGATGCACATTTTGACTTACGCTCCAACGAAACTGGCAATAATTCTGGTACTCCCTTTTATCAAATAGCAAAGGAAAATGAGGACTTCAATTATTTATGTTTAGGAATTAGGCAAGATGCTAACGATAAAGAATTGTTTGAAACTGCAAAAAAACTCAATGTTGATTATATCCTGAGGGATGTGTTTACCATGAATCATTTAGATGCTATCAATAAGCAATTGAACAACTTTATGGAAAGTGTAGACAAACTCTATATCACTATTGATTTGGACGGATTTTCTTCGGCCTATGCACCCGGAGTTAGTGCAGCTTCACCTATGGGTTTTTCACCAGCTATTGTAATTGCTTGTCTTGAAAAAATACTTAGTTCAAAAAAAGTGATGAGCTTAGACTTTGCCGAAATGAATCCAAAATACGATAGGGACAATCAAACCGCAAAACTTGCTGCTTCTTTGATTCATCATGTAATTCACACTAAATTTTAGGCACAAAAAAAGCCTCCCATAAGGAAAGCCTTTCATTGGTTTGCATTTACATGCAATACCTTGTTTCAACTCTGTGTATCGAATTGAAACACAACACAACGATACAAAGATAGTAAAGCTTTTAGTTTTTTAACGAAAAAGCTTAATTATATAGCTTTTATAACATAGGTTACAACACCCCAAATTTGCAAATCAGTAGCTTCTGTTATTTCTATTGGCTTGTAACTAGCATTCTCTGGCATAAGAAAAAGCTTGTTTTTTTCTTTCTGTAAACGTTTCACTGTAAATTCCCCATCAATAAAACAAACTACTATTTTACCATTTTCGGCCTCTAGGCTTCTATCAACAACAAGTAAGTCTCCATCATCTAAGCCTGCATTTATCATAGATTTACCACTTACACGCGCATAAAATGTGGCTTCTTTATTTTTAACTAGTGTGGCATCTAAACTTATACGACTCTCTTTAAAATCATCTGCTGGAGAAGGAAAACCAGCCGACACACTACTGCCAGAAAAAGGTTTTGCTGAAGACGCAATATCAGCTACTTCAAAAAACTGCAACGTATTATTATCTAATTTCTTTTTCATTTCACCACAATAATATCGTTAATATCTGTCGTGTATTTTGGCGATAAGTGTTCTTGGCGCATTTTCCAAGTGCGTTTTAAATCTTGATTTCCAATTTTAATTTTATGACCGCTCCATCTTGTATTAACAGCATCAAAGGTTTTCATTAGCAATTTATGCTTAGGATTTTCTTTTTGAAATAAATTTAATTGATACCCCGTGGTAGCAACTAAATCGCTTACAATAACACCTGCTTTTTTATAGTTTACGCCCTCTTTATAAATGCTTTCTACTGCTTTTATAGCACTATTAGATATGGTAAGCGTAGAGTTGCTGGCAAAAGGCAAAATTACAAATGCACTGCTTTTATCCTGAATCTGGTCTTTTTTATGCCTATCACTTCTTAAAAAAACACTAACCTTAGTACAACTGCTTTGTTGTACTCTTAACTTTTCTGCACAGCTACCTGCAAAAGTTGAAATGCGTTCTTTTATATTTTCTATATCAGAAAAAGTACTTTCAAAACTTCGCGTGGTGGCAATGGTTTTCTTGTTTTTATGATTATCATCTAGCATTATAGTAGCAATACCTTCTAAATCTTTTTTTAGTCGCAAACCCGTAATCGCCATATTTTTTTTTACCCATTCGTCTGGCAATTGTGTAAAATCAAAAGCGGTTTTTACATTCTTGGTTTGCAAACGTTTTAAATTGCCACTACCTATACCCCATACAGTTTCTATTTTAGACCATTTTAAAGCTTTTACTCGTGCCACATCAGAATCAATGACAAAAACTCCACTCGTTCTGTCTTTGAATTTTTTAGCAATTTTATTAGCCACTTTAGATAGCGCTTTTGTGCTAGCAATACCTATACTTATGGGAATTCCTGTAGATTTTTCAACTTTGTACTGCATCCTTTTTCCGTAAGCATCAAAATCATAGTTTTTAAAGCCTTTAAATTGTAAAAAAGCTTCGTCTATACTATACACTTCTAAATCAGGAGAAAATTGCTTTAGAATATTCATCACCCTAGTACTCATGTCTCCATACAATGGATAATTAGAAGAAAAGATTTTGATTTTATGCTTTTTACAAAATTCCTTGTATTTAAAAGCTGGAGCACCCATAGGGAGCCCTACTTTCTTAGCCTCGTCGCTACGCGAAATAAAACAGCCATCGTTATTAGATAAAATAGCGACAGGCACCTTGTTAAACTGCGGCTGAAAAACGCGTTCACAAGAGGCATAAAAATTATTACAATCAACTAAGGCAAACATGACATAAAAATACCCAATTAGAAAGCATTTTTTAGCACACTTCTTAAATACTAGCAATAAAAAAAAGAGTCCTGCTTTAAAAGCAAGACTCTTTTACGAGAACACTATATGAAAATGAAAAAATCTTTGTTTAAATAACTATGGCGTAAATATACTTTTAGACCTACTGCCAACGAAAAAAATGATGTGAACTCGCTTATTGTTATGGTCAAATACTGTAATTTTAGTGGTAAGCCATTTTTATAAATGAAAATTAGGATTAAAGGGAACTCCATACGTCTAAGATTAACCAAATCTGAAGTAGCTCAACTTTGTGCAAACGAATTCTTTGAAGAGAAAACCAAATTTTTAGGTCAAGCATTTAGCTATGCCGTTCGTTTATCATCTAAACACGATGCGCTTAGTGCTAGCTATAAAGCACATACTATTACGCTTTACCTACCTAAAGTATTAGGAGCAAATTGGGACACAACAGATAGAGTGGGCTTTGAAAATGTATATCGATTATCTTCAGGGGAAGAGCTTTCGCTCTTATTAGAAAAAGATTTTGTCTGCTTAGACAATAGATTTGAAGATCAGACGGACAATTACCCAAATCCAAAAGCTAAAGAATTTTAAACCAATGGAAAAAGACACTACACGAAATGTCTCGTATACTGGCAAAACAAACTTCACGGGGCTCAAGCTTAAAAACCCTGTAACACATGCAGCGGGTATGTTAGGGGTAAAAGAAGCTTTACGCCATGGTTTTAAAGAAATGGGTGTAGTACGCGCTATGAAAGGTTTATTAGAAATGAACCAAAAAGATGGTTTCGATTGCCCTAGCTGCGCTTGGCCAGACCCAGAAAAGCCTTCTAAAATTGGCGAATATTGTGAGAATGGCGCAAAGGCTTTAGCAGACGAAGCTACAAACACAAAAGCCGATAGCACCTTTTTTAAAAAATATTCTGTAGAAGAACTTTCGCAGTTTACAGACTACGAACTCAATACATTTGGCAGACTGGTAGAGCCTTTGCTTTTAAAATCTGGCAGCGTACATTATGAGCCCATTTCGTGGCAAGACGCTTTTGATTTAATTAGCGAAGAATTAAAAAAACTAAACAGTCCAGATGAGGCTATTTTTTACACCTCGGGGCGTTCAAGTAACGAAGCCGCATTTTTATATGGCATGTTTGCCCGTGCATTGGGCACCAATAATATGCCTGACTGCTCCAATATGTGCCACGAAAGTAGTGGTGTTGCGCTTAATGAAACCTTAGGCATTGGTAAAGGTTCTGTAAAACTAGAAGATTTATACCAAGCAGAAATAGTTATTGTGGCTGGGCAAAACCCAGGCACCAATCACCCTAGAATGTTATCTGCTTTAGAAAAATGCAAGCAAAACGGAGGTAAAGTCATTAGTATTAATCCATTAGAAGAAACAGGATTAGTAAACTTTAGAAATCCGCAACACCTTAAAGGACTTGTTGCTGGAGGAACAGATTTAGCAGACCTTCATTTACCTGTGAATATAAACCAAGATATTCCCTTAGTAAAACTCATTATAAAGCGACTTGCCCAACTTCATAAAGCAGACAATACTGTTTTTGATTATGATTTTATTGAAAAATATGTAGATGGCTACGATGCTTTACGTACTGATATTGAAAATTATAAAGACGATGCGCTTTTAGAACTTTGCGGAGTTTCTGAAACCAAAATAAACGAAGTTGTTGCGCTCTTAGCTAAAAAAACTAAAATTGTTGTTTGCTGGGCAATGGGGCTTACCCAACACAAGAATGGTGTTGAAACTATTAAAGAATACATTAACCTACTCCTTCTAAAAGGAGCCATAGGAAAACCAAATGCTGGCACCTGTCCAGTAAGAGGTCATAGCAATGTGCAAGGTGACCGCTCTGTAGGTATTATGCATTTTGTAAATGAAGATTTAAATGCAAACATTAAAAAACATATGGGCTTTACCCCACCATCTAAAGAAGGTGTAGATACGGTTGGAGCTATGGAAGCTATGCATCTAGGGAAAGCAAAAGTTTTTATGTGTTTAGGGGGTAATTTTTTAATGGCTGCATCGGATACTGCCTATACCGCTAAAGGAATTCAAAATTGCAATTTAACCGTACAGGTAAGTACCAAGTTAAACAGAAGCCATCTTGTAACGGGGAAAACAGCATTGATATTACCAACGCTAGGGCGTTCAGAAAAAGATATTAAAAACGGAAAGCAGCGTAATTTTACTGTAGAAAATAGCATGGGGCGCATTACTCAGTCTAAAGGTATTTTAAAACCTGCTTCGGATAATTTAATGAGCGAACCAGAACTAATAGCAAACCTTGCACACACCTATTTTAATGGAAACCACGCCGTGGACTGGCAAGCGCTAGGGCAAGATTACAGCCTTATTAGAACTTATATAGACAAGGTTGTAAAGGGCTTTAAAAAGACGGAAGAACGCTCTAAAGGGGTCGGTTATTATTTGCCAAACAATGTAAGAGAATTAGACTTTAGTCATTTACCCAATGGCAAAGCGCAATTAACGATTAACAAACTCCCTGACCATTCGCTTGCTGACGATGAATTTATGCTAATGACTATTCGTTCGCACGACCAGTTTAATACTACTATTTATGGTTTAGATGACAGATACAGAGGCATCTATAATGAACGAAGAGTACTTTTTATGAATGAAGCGGATATGGAGAAACTAGAACTTAAAAAACGAGATGTGGTGAACATTATAAGTAACTATGATGACACCCTGCGTGTAGCTCCTAACTTTTTAATTATTCCTTATAAGATTCCAAAAGGGAACTTGGCAGCATACTTCCCTGAAACTAATCTTTTAGTACCCTATAATCACTTTGCTGATAAAAGTAAAACACCTATTAGTAAATCGATTATAGTAAAACTAGAAAAGGTAAACTCCTAATTTGATTACACTGCTAAATCATGTAGTGCACTTATTAGATAATCAATATCTTTTTTTGTAATATAAATTGCAAAAGACAAACGGATTGCGTTTAAATTATGACTAGACATAGGCCTACAATCGATACCATAATTTTCCCATAGCTTTTCTTTAACTTCTTTTACATTTTTCCCTTTTATTTCAACTACCTGTATGGCAGAAGAAAGTGAATCAGAAATAGGACTTTTTAAAGCAAAACGATTGTCATTTTCTAATTTAGAACGAAAGTATGATTTAAGTTCAAAACTTCTTTTATGTATTTGCGCAGCACCTATGGTATTATAAAAATCAATAGATGCCCCTAAACCTAATACTTCAGGGAGATTACGGGTATTGTAATTTTCTAAACGTCGTATGCTTTTATCTTCATGCCCACGGGCAACCATCAAAGGTTTTAAATACTTCTGACTTTCCTTTTTGGCATAAAAAACACCAACTCCTTTTGGCGAAAACAGCCATTTATGTGAACTAGCAGTATAAAAATCGCAGCCTAAGTCTTTTAAATCTATTGAAAACATCCCTGCAGATTGTGCGCCATCTACAGCTACTAATATTCCTTTTTCATGAGCTATTTTAGATACTTCTTTTACCGGAAGTACCATGCCATTAGTATTCACTATATGGCACATAGATATTAGTTTGGTTTTTGAAGTAATTGCCTTTTCGTAGACAGCAGTCAATTCGGCTATACTCTTTGGTAAAACAGGCAATTCTGGTCTAATTAATTTTATGCCCTTACTTTCTTGCCATACCTCCCATGGTATGGTTCCGCTTGCATGTTCATGATTAGCTAAAATAACCTCATCTCCCGCCTTTAAATCAAAACTTCTAGCGATAAGATTCATGCCTTCCGTAGTATTATGATTCAATGCTATTTCTTCATCGCTAACAGCGAATAAATCAGCCACTTTTTTTCGTACAATTTCTTTTTCATCTGCCCATCCTCCCCACATGTATTTTGATGGAAAACCATCTAAGAGGTTTCTAAACTTATTTGTTTCTTGTTGAATTTTAGTAGATGAAGCTCCAAGAGATGCATTATTAAAATACAGTAGACCTTCAGCCATATTAAATTGAGACTTTACAAGTTGCCAATACGCTTCTGTATTACTATCGCCTGTAGAAATACCATCAATCTCCCAAGCATCTGCTAAGGTATTACCAAATACAGGTATAGTCATTGATGCCAAGGCACCTTGTCCAAAACGTTTTAAGAAAGTTCTTCTGTTTTTAGTTTTCATATTCTCTTTTCTTTAACCAAAATACTATTGTGCTAAAAGTACAAGAGAAATTTTAATGAACTATACTTAAATTAAAGTAGTTTACTTAAAAGCCTGATGCCCTGTAATATCGGCACCTGTTATTAATAGATGAATATCGTGCGTACCTTCATAGGTAATCACACTTTCTAGGTTCATCATATGGCGCATAATACTGTATTCGCCTGTAATACCCATACCGCCTAAAACTTGACGAGCTTCACGAGCAATTGTAATAGCCATTTCTACATTATTACGTTTCGCCATAGAAATTTGTGCTGTAGTAGCTCTTCCCTCATTCTTTAGTTGCCCTAATCTAAAAGCCAATAGCTGTGCTTTTGTTATTTCGGTAATCATTTCGGCTAATTTCTTTTGTTGTAATTGTGTTGCAGCAATAGGTTTCCCAAACTGCACACGCTCTTTTGCATAACGCAAAGCCGTATCATAACAATCCATAGCTGCACCAATAGCTCCCCAAGAAATACCATAACGGGCAGAGTCTAAGCAACCCAAAGGTGCGCCAAGACCTGATTTATTAGGCAACAGATTCTCTTTAGGCACTTTTACATTGTCAAAAATAAGTTCTCCCGTAGCTGAAGCCCGTAAAGACCATTTATTATGTGTTTCTGGTGTAGAAAAACCTTCCATGCCACGTTCTACAACAAGACCGTGTATTCTACCTTCTTCGTTCTTAGCCCAAACAACTGCAACATCACAAAACGGAGAATTAGAAATCCAGAGTTTGGCACCATTTAATAAATAATGGTCCCCCATGTCTTTATATTTGGTTTCCATCCCTGCAGGATTAGAACCATGATTAGGTTCTGTTAAACCAAAAGAACCCATCCATTCTCCCGT
>CAZLUS010000020.1:15657-23909 GCA_964562775.1 uncultured Flavobacteriaceae bacterium
CTGCTTTTTGAGCATATTCTTCTATAATTGGAGATACATCGCGCTTTACCCATTGACGCGCAGCATCGCGAACTAATTTATGCTCATCAGAAAGCAATTCATCTATATTATAATAATCTGGAGCTTCAAACAAATCGGGCCTCATATCGTATAATTTTTTTTAAAGGTACTAAATGTTACATCATATAGTAAATGCTATTTTTTACATTTTTAAATAAAAAGGCGCGGTTAATTTTTGGTATTCTTGGGTATACGCATGCCTTTTTAATTCAACCACCAATGTTGTTTCTAGAACAGTTGTTTTAGTAAACGAAAATTGCAATAAGCTTCTTTTAACTTCTGATGATGGTGTGCCTTTTACTCGCGTAAGTCTATTTAAGTGCAAGTTGTTTTCACTTGCGAGTGCGATAAAACCTTCTTCTTCTTTAAATGGAATTATAACCGCAAAGCTCCCTTTTGTAGAAAGTAGTTTTTTTACACTTTGCAGCAGCGTTGGAAAAGGTAAGGATAAACTTTGCCTAGCTACGTCTCTTGATATATTGCCACTTGTAACTTCTTCTGTATAAAAAGGAGGATTAGTTATTATTAAATCGTAGTTGTCTTCTATTTCTTGGATAAATTCATCTAAACTAGCATGGTAACAAAAAAGACGATCTGCCCACTGGGATTCTTCAAAATTTTCAACACATTGCTCGTAAGCATTTTCATCTAACTCAATAGCATCAATAGTTTCTGCTGGTGATTGTTGTGCCATTTGCAATGCGATAACACCTGTGCCAGCACCAATATCTAAAATGCTTTGTGGTTCATTATGTAAAGATGTCCAAGCACCTAGTAAAACCCCATCAGTGCCTACTTTCATGGCGCAACGGTCTTGGTGAATTGTAAATTGTTTAAATTTAAAAGGCTTATTCATGAAATTCAAGTTAAAGCGTCAAACACAAATTCAAAAAGATAATCTAAAGAAATTATTTGTATTGATTACTGACAAGAGTATTTTCTGATGTTAATTCAAATATAAATCTACCAAACCTTCAGGGGTGGTAACATAAATAGTTTTAGCTTCTCTATCGACCTTAGTAATAATTTCGTCTGTAACAGGAATCAACAACTCTTTATCCCCTTTTTTAGCTTCAAAGAGTACTTGAGACGAAGAATCATTTACAGCTTTTATAAGTCCAATATCACCATGTACTTTATCTAATAGGGTAAATCCTATAACCTCGTGAAAATAAAATTTATTACCACTCAGTTTTGGAAGCATAGTTAAGGGAAGGTATAGTAATGCCCCCATAATTCTATCGGCAGAAGCTTCGTCTTTTACTTCTTCAAAATCTATACGAAGTAAGGTAGACTTGTGCAATCGGCATCTATCAATAAAAAATGGAACCAGATTGTTTCCTATTGAAACAAAAACTGATTCCATATTTTCGTAAATCTCGGGTTCGTCCGTATCAATTTTAACTAATACTTCTCCCTTAAAACTATATTTTGAAACGACTTTGCCTAGGTAGAAACAATCTTCCTTTTGCATCGTTTAAATTTTACTCTTCTTCACTGCTTGCCGCTTGTGCAGTGGCAGCATCTTCGGTTTTAGCTTCTGGTTCTGCAGGAGCTTCCGCAGCAGCTTCTTCTACAACTGGTGCAGTTTCTACTACTTCTTCTGTAGCTTCTTCAGCTTGAGGCAATGCAGCAGCGGCTCTTTTGTCGCTAAACTCTTTTTCTGCCTCTAAAGCTTTTGCCTTAGCATTTGCTTCTGCTTTAGTTAAGCCATCTTTTTTAGCTTGTATAGAAGCTTCTTTTTCTGCTACCCAAGCATTAAACTTTTCTTCTGCTTGCTCTTCAGTTAATGCACCTTTACGAACACCACCTAATAAGTGATGCTTTAGCATTACACCTTTATAAGATAGTATTGCTCTAGCAGTATCTGTAGGTTGCGCTCCATTGTTTAACCATTGAACAGAACCATCAACATTTATATTAACTGTAGCTGGATTTGTATTAGGATTGTATGTTCCTAATTTTTCTAAGAATTTACCATCTCTTTTAGCGCGTGCATCTGCTGCAACGATCCAATAAAATGGTTTTCCTTTTTTACCGTGTCTTTGTAATCTAATTTTAACTGGCATATCACATTAATTTGTAGGGTGCCCGACCCTGATTATTAATTCTATACCCACCTTCGCGGGTATCTCTTATTTCGCTTTTTCTTTAAGCGAATGCAAAAATAAACTAAAACCATTAGTAAACAATACATTTTTAATACTTTTTAGATAGTTAATAACTACTTACAATTCCTTTTTTTACGATTAGTAGTTTTCTGTAATTTTATCTGCACTTTTTTAACTAGTTCTCGACTGCGCTCGAACTGACATAATATACTTTTATGTATTTAATCTTTGATACCGAAACTACAGGCTTACCCAAACGTTGGAATGCTCCCATAAGCGACACGGACAATTGGCCAAGGTGTATTCAAATTGCATGGCAATTGCATGATGATATGGGTAGATTAATAGAGCATCAAGATTATTTAGTGCAACCCGAAGGATTTAACATTCCGTACGAAGCAGAGCAAATACATGGTATTTCTACCGCACTTGCAGCACAAGAAGGCGTGCCCCTAAATGAGGTTTTAGAACGTTTTAATGAAGCACTGGCTAAAGCTAAATTTATTGTTGGGCAAAATGTTGGCTTTGATGTGAATATTATGGGTGCGGAATTTTATCGTGAAAATGTCCAAAATCCATTACAAGAATTGCCTGTCTTAGATACTTGTACTGAGCATACCGCGCAAATGTGCCAAATACCCGGTGGGCGTGGTGGTAAGTTTAAGCTTCCTACCCTAACCGAACTACACCAGTATCTTTTCGGAAAACCTTTTGGAGAAGCACATAATGCAACTGCCGATGTTGAGGCAACTACGCGATGTTTTTTAGAACTCATCCGAAGAAAACAATATTCTTTAGAACAGCTTGATGTTCAACCAGACTATTTTAAAAATTTCTCTGAAGCCAATCCGCAAGAGATTACACTTATCGGATTAAAACACATTAATCTAAAAGCAGCTTCAAAAAAAATAGCAGATGCCCTTTGGAATAAAGATACTGCCGTTGTCTCTGAACAAGAGTTAAACGAAAATGCAAAAGATTTAGCTCAAGTAGATTTTGTACACCTACACAACCACTCACAATTTTCGGTGCTACAATCCACCATGTCTATTAAAGAACTGGTACAGCAAACTGCTGATGCAAATATGACTGCCGTGGCATTAACAGACCATGCAAATATGATGGGGGCTTTTCATTTTGTAAAAGAAGTAAAGGCGCATAATAAGGCTGTTATAGCGCAGAATGCAGAAGCACTAGAAAAAGGCGAGCCACAAACCGCTAAAGAAATTACCCCAATTATTGGTTGTGAGTTTTTTGTTTGTGAAGACCACACTAATAAAAATGTAAAAGATTACGGACATCAAATAGTATTGCTAGCCAAAAACAAAAATGGCTATCACAACTTGGCAAAAATGTCTTCTATCGCTTATACTGATGGTTTTTATTATGTCCCTAGAATAGACAAAAAAATAATTCAGCAATACAAAGAAGATATTATTGTTTTATCGGGGAATCTATATGGAGAAGTACCGGGTAAAATTTTAAATGTTGGTGAAAAACAGGCCGAAGAGGCACTCCTTTGGTGGAAACAAGAATTTGGCAGTGATTTTTATCTTGAGCTTATTCGTCATAACCAAGAAGATGAAGACCGTGTAAATAAAGTACTCCTAGAATTCGCCAAAAAGCACGATGTAAAACTTGTAGCAACTAACAATACTTATTACGGTAATAAAGAAGATGCTGAAGCCCATGATATTTTGTTGTGCGTTAAGGATGGCGAAAAACAAGCCACTCCAATAGGGCGAGGAAGAGGGTATCGCTACGGTCTACCAAACCAAGAATATTACTTTAAGTCTTCGGATGAGATGAAGGAACTTTTTAAGGACCTTCCTAATGCAATTATCAACTTACAAGAAATAGTAGACAAAATTGAGGTTTTTGAATTAGCCAGAGATGTACTACTTCCAGAATTTGATATCCCATCTAATTTTAAAGTTCAAGAAGATATTGCCGATGGCGGCAAACGTGGTGAAAATGCCTATCTAAAACACATAACTTATAAAGGCGCAGAAGAACGATATAGTGAAATTACGCCTGAGATTAAAGAACGTATCGATTTTGAATTAAAGACGATTGAAAATTCGGGCTACCCTGGGTATTTTTTAATTGTTGAAGATTTTATTAGAGAAGCGCGTAATATGGATGTTTCTGTTGGCCCTGGTAGAGGGTCTGCAGCTGGTTCTGTAGTGGCATATTGCTTAAAAATTACCAATATTGACCCGCTTAAATACGATTTGCTTTTTGAGCGTTTTCTAAACCCAGATAGGGTTTCTATGCCTGATATTGATATTGATTTTGATGATGAAGGAAGGGGTCGTGTTATGGACTACGTAATTGATAAATATGGTGCCAACCAAGTAGCGCAGATTATCACCTATGGTACTATGGCCGCCAAATCGTCAATTAGAGATACCGCACGTGTATTAGACCTCCCTCTTAATGATGCCGACCGCATTGCCAAATTAATACCTACCATGTCTAAGCTGGGTAAAATTTTTGGTAAATCTGATGCCGAATTAAAAAAACAATTTAGAGCAGACGATTTAGAAAAAGTAAACCAACTCCTTAATATATCTGAAGGTGATGACCTAGAAGGCAGAACGGTAAGTATGGCTCGCGTTTTAGAAGGCTCGGTACGTAATACAGGTATCCACGCTTGCGGGGTAATCATTACCCCAGACGATATCACCAATTTTGTTCCCGTTGCTACTGCTAAAGACTCTGACTTATATGTAACCCAGTTTGATAACTCTGTTGTAGAAAGTGCTGGACTTCTAAAAATGGACTTTTTAGGATTAAAAACACTTACATTAATTAAAGACACCGTTAAAATTGTAAAAGCAAGAACAGGTGAAGAATTAGTGCCTGATGATTTTCCTTTGGATGATGAAAAAACATATGAGCTATTTCAACGTGGCGATACTGTAGGTATTTTTCAGTATGAATCTCCCGGAATGCAAAAGCATATGAAAAATCTAAAACCTTCGGTTTTTGATGACCTTATTGCTATGAACGCATTGTACCGCCCTGGTCCTATGGAATACATACCAGATTTTATAGCACGAAAAAACGGTATGGCAGAAATCAAATATGACCTTCCTGATATGGAAGAATATCTGAAAGAAACTTACGGTATTACGGTCTATCAAGAGCAAGTGATGTTACTTTCTCAAAAATTGGCAGGTTTCACTAAAGGTGAGGCAGATGTACTTAGAAAAGCTATGGGGAAAAAGATTTTTGCCGTACTGCAAAAAATGAAACCTAAGTTTTTAGAAGGAGGCAAAGCAAATGGCCACCCCGAAGATATTCTAGAAAAAATATGGAAAGACTGGGAAGCCTTTGCTGCCTATGCTTTTAATAAAAGTCACTCTACCTGTTATGCCTACATTGCGTACCAAACAGCATATTTAAAAGCACATTACCCTGCCGAATATATGGCTGCAGTATTGAGCAATAATATGAATGATATTAAGCAGGTTACTTTCTTTATGGAAGAATGTAAGCGTATGGGCTTGGATGTTTTGGGACCAGATGTAAACGAATCCTTTTATAAGTTCTCTGTTAATAAAGACTATGCCGTTCGTTTTGGCATGGGTGCTGTTAAAGGTGTTGGTCGTGCTGCAGTAGAAACTATAGTAGCTAACCGTAAAGAAGAAGGAAACTTTAATTCTGTTTTTGACCTAGCTAAACGAATAGACTTGCGAGCAGCTAATAAAAAAGCTTTTGAAAACCTAGCAGTTGCTGGTGGTTTTGATTCTTTTGGCAACACGCTACGTGCACAATACTTTCATGATGAAGGAGACGGAATTTCCTTTTTAGAAAAAGTAATAAAATCGGCAGCTAAATATCAAGAGAATAAGAATTCTTCTCAAATGGATATGTTTGGTGGTATGAGTGAAGCACAAATTCCTGAACCAGAAGTACCACCATGCGAAGACTGGGGCACTATGGAAAAGTTACGCCGCGAAAAAGAAGTGGTAGGTATATACTTATCTGGTCATCCATTAGACGATTTTAAAAAAGAAATAAAAGCCTTTTGCAATACTAGCGTATCTGTATTTAAAGACGACTTACAGCCTTACATAAATCGTGAATTATCATTTGCAGGGGTAATTACAGATGTTCAACACCGTATTGCTAAAAACGGAAAAGGCTGGGCTGCATTTACATTAGAAGATTATACAGACACCCATGAGTTTAGAATTTTTGGTGAAGACTATCTAAAATTTAGACATTTTTTAATGATAAATTCCTTTGCATACATCAAAGTTTTTGTGCGAGAAGGATGGACCAATAGAGAAACGGGCAAAAAAGGGGAACCTCGTTTACAGTATAACGACTTTAAACAACTACAAGATGTTATGGACGCCTATGCTAAAAAGCTAACTATAAAATTAGATGTAGCTTCCCTACAAGAGAAGCGTATTCTAGCATTAAAAGACACCTTAATTTCTTATAAAGGCAGCCATCCTATAAACTTTATTGTGTATGAAATGGAAGAAGAAATAAAACTAAATCTATCTAGTAGAAAGCAAAAAGTAAATATTACTAGCGAATTATTACACATGCTAGAAGAACAGGAAGTACATTACAAATTAAACTAAGATAGGTTTTACTGATACACCAATAATTAAAAAAAATACTAGATTAGTAAGGAAACAGATTTGTATATGACTAACTTTGCAATTCAAAAAAATAAAACATGGCACTAGAAATAACAGATGCAACTTTTGAAGAAGTTGTTTTAAAAAGCAGTCAACCAGTAGTAGTAGATTTTTGGGCAGCATGGTGCGGTCCTTGTCGTATGGTTGGTCCAATTATAGACGAAGTTAGTACAGAATATGAAGGCAAAGCTATAGTTGGTAAAGTAGATGTAGATGCAAACCAACAGTTTGCTGCAAAGTACGGTGTACGTAATATACCAACGGTACTTGTATTTAAAGATGGAGAAATTATAAGCCGTCAAGTAGGTGTTTCACCTAAAAAAGTATATACAGATGCTATAGACGCTTTATTATAAGCCTAGTATTCGTTAAAATTTAGAAAAGACCTAGCAATTGCTAGGTCTTTTTATTTTACCTTAGTCCTTTATGGATATAAGATCAGAATTACATAAAGCCAAACTATTTTTAAATCTAGAGCTTTTAGCCAAACAGGTTGTAGAAGGTTTTATAAGTGGTATTCACAAAAGTCCTTTCCACGGATTCTCATCAGAATTTGCAGAACATAAAATTTACAATACTGGCGAAAGCACTAAACATATAGATTGGAAACTTTTTGCACGTTCAGACAAATTGTATACCAAACGCTATGAGGAAGAAACCAACCTCCGTTGCCATATGATTTTAGATAATTCTGCTTCAATGTACTTTCCAGAGGTTAAGAATTTAGCGTTAGATAACCTTAATAAGCTTGGCTTTGGTGTTTTGGCAATCGCTGCCTTAATGAATATTCTTAAAAAGCAACGAGACGCTGTAGGACTAAGTATTTTTTCTGAAGATTACGATTTTTATGTAAGTGAAAAAAGTAGCGAAAGGCATTTTCAAATGCTCTTAGACAAATTAAACTCCGTAAGTTTAAATACCAATCCCGCCAAGGCAACTAGAACCTATCACTATTTAAACCAAATAGCAGAGAAACTAAGCCGCCGTAGTTTAATCTTTCTATTTTCTGATATGTTTCAAACCGAAGTCGAAGAGCAAAAATTGTTTGATGCCTTAAGACATCTTAAACACAATAAACACGAGGTAGTTTTATTTCATTTACTAGATACAGAGCATGAGCAAAACTTTAATTTTGACAATAGCCCCAAGCGCTTTTTTGATGTAGAAACCGACCAGCATATCGATTTATATGCCGATACAATCAAAGAAAATTACAAGGAACAAGTGACAAGCTATATAGAAGGCTTAAAACTTAAATGTGCACAATACAAGATAAAATACTTGAAAGTAGATGTGCGTTCTAACTTTTCTACCGTACTTAATACCTTTATGACAGAACGTCAAAAATTTAATTAGCATTATTTTCTACAAAAAAAGGTTGTTGTTGTAAAAAAGTGTAGGTATATTTGCCACCGCT
>CAZLUS010000021.1:0-23885 GCA_964562775.1 uncultured Flavobacteriaceae bacterium
ATATATACCGATGTTATTATAAAAACGGATACGGTAAGAATATATAATCTTCATCTTCAATCTTTTAAGCTTGCGCCAGAAGTAAGTACAATTCAAAATCAAGATTCTAAGCGTTTGTTTGCTCGACTTAAAAAAGTACTTAGACTGCAAAAAGAGCAGATGTCCATTGTAAAAGAACATTATTTAAAATGTGATTACAAGAAAATTTTAGTTGGAGACTTTAATAACACACAATTTTCGAGTGCCTATAGCATCGTTGAAAAAGATTTTCAAGATTCTTTTATAGAAGCAGGAAAGGGGTTTGGGAGAACATATAACCTTAAAGGATTACCTATTAGGATTGATTATATATTGCCGGATGATTCTTTTGAAGTTATTAAGCATCAAAATTATGATGTTAAATTATCTGATCATTATCCAATTAAAGCTACCTTAAGAATTAAAAACTAGTATGTTTCTTTAAATAGCTCAATGCATTTGGACCTTCATTAAATAATACATCTAAACAGCTACAATTTTTCACAAAACCATGTCGACTAGCAAAAACCTGATTATAGGTTTCTTGTTTAAAAGAGAGTTGTTTTTTTGCGTTTACTAGATAACGCATATCATTAAGACCTTCGGTTTTTGTTTGATAACTAGTTGTTTCTTCATTTGGTACTTCAATACCAAGACTCGTACAAATAAAAGCTATCGTATTTAAATTTAAATCGAATAAATATGTAGTAGATTTTTCAAATATTGGCGCTAAGTCGTCTTCGTAAAACTCAAAAAAAGGAGAAGTTCTATAAGCAGTTTGTAAAGTACGCCAATGTTGTCGCTGCCAGTTATAAGAATTGTCTAGTTTAACCTCTTTGTATTTTTGCCTGCCTTGATTGCCGCCAATATGCACAATAGGGATAGATAGCATATGTTTACCTTGGTCCGTACAGATATAACAACGATTTCTAAAAGTCTGTTTTTGAAAATTGTCTTGTTTTTCCCAAATTATCTTATTGGATACAAGGGTAACTATTGTACTAATATTAGGAAAATAAACAGGGTGTAAAAGCGCTTTCAAAAGATTAGGCCTCTTTAGATTTTTTTCTCTTTCTAACGAAATCAAAAATAAACCACCCGGCTAATAAGATTAGAAAATATTTAAAATAAGATTGTGGTTCTCCACTACCACTAACGGTAGTGAAAATTCTATCCCATCTAAATTTCCAGTTAGAAATTCCTTCATCAAAATTATCGAAGCTCATCCAAATAAAGACTGGTTTACCAACAATATGGTCTTCGGCTACATAACCCCAAGCACGACTATCTTCTGAATGGTCACGGTTGTCACCCATCATCCAATAATAATCTTGTTTAAAGGTGTATGAGGAAGCTTCTTTATTATTTATAAAGACTTTATTGCCAGTTACTTTTACATCATTCTTTTCGTAATCTCGTATGATTTTCTTGTAAAACGGAATTGTTTTGGTGTTAATTTCTACAGTAGCACCTTCTTCAGGAATATATATAGGACCAAAGTTATCTACATTCCATTTGTAATATGGACTTTGCGGAAAGATATTATACCCAGCTTCTCCCTTAGGCATAATTTCCATAACAATAGAATCTATGCTTTTATTTTTTTTAAGTTGAGCAACCATCTCATCGGTCATGTTTGCTATTCTAGCACGTGGTGTTTCTTCTTTTAATGAAAGTCGCAATTGCCTAATAACTTCAGGTGAAATCCCTTTTTCATCGGTTTGAATAAAAAGTTTACCTGTTTTATCTTGGAATACCCTAAAACCATTTCGCTGTAATAAGTCTATTTGGTTTTGTGTGATATTAGATGGAATATATTTTCTAGGGTAGTCTGTAGCGTCTACTTCTTCTAACCACTTTCTGGAGACTCCTTTTTGTGAATAAACAATGTAGTTATTCATTACTTTAGCTCGATTCGATAACTGTAGTTTTTTACCATTAATATGCACAAAGCCATCTACAACAGCTAGAGAATCACCGGGAGTTCCTACACAGCGTTTTACATAGTTAGATTTTTTATCAATAGGTTTTTTTACACCTTTATCTTTTACAAAAAATTGTTTTACGGTATCAGCAGGCCAGCTAAATACTACAATATCATTCTTTTGAGGAGTTTGAAAACCTGGCAGTCTCATGTAAGGTAGTTGCGGCTTGTTTAAATAAGACCTTTTCTTAATCACCGGAATAGTATCATGTACCATTGGTGCAGCAACAGCTGTCATAGGTACTCTGGCTCCAAAATGAAATTTACTTACAAAAAGAAAATCACCAACACGTAAGGTGCGTTCTAATGACCCTGTAGGTATAACATAAGGTTGAATAAAATAAGTATGCACCAATGTAGCAGCTACAATGGCAAAAACAATAGAGCTTACCCATTCCCCTAGTCCAGTTCTTGGACTAAGGCTTCTGTCTTTTATATAAGTAACATCTTCTACATAATTAATATAGTAGGTATAAAATCCTAAGGTTAAAATGCCTAACCAAGTATCAGATATTTTATTTTTTCCAAAGCTCCTTAAAGTTTCAACCCATACTACGGGGAACATTAAAAGATTAATTATAGGAATAAACAGTAGTATAACCCACCATTTAGGTCTATTTATAATTTGCATTAAAACAATAGCATTATAAACAGGAATAGCAGCTTCCCAAGCTTTTCTACCTGCTTTTACATAGAGTTTCCATGTCCCTAAAAAATGAATTACTTGGACAATAAGAATAAAAATAATCCACTGTGTACCGTTCATATAAAAATTTCTTTGTTAGACTTAACAAATATAGGTTTTGTTACTATTTAACTAATATTTAGCACATCTTTCATTGTAAAGACACCTGTTTTACCCACTATCCATTCCGCAGCAATTATAGCTCCTAAGGCAAAACCTTCTCGACTGTGGGCAGTGTGTTTAATTTGTATGTCGTCTACATCACTGTCATAAGTTATGGTGTGCGTTCCGGGGACTGTTCCAATTCTTTTAGAAGTTATTGAAACAGTATTGGTTGCATTAGCTTCCATTTCCCATTTTTGGTAATCAGAATTTTCAATGATTCCTTCTGCCAAAGTAATAGCGGTTCCACTTGGTGCATCTAATTTTTGAGTATGATGTATTTCTTCTATAGACACATTATACGCATTAAGACTCGCCATCATTTTTGCCAATTGCTGATTTAATTCAAAAAATATGTTGACACCCAAACTAAAATTAGAGGCATAAATGAATGCTCCTTTATTTTCGTTACATATAGCTATTGCATCTTTAAATTTATCTAGCCAACCTGTTGTGCCTGAAATAACAGGTACTTTATTGTTAAAGCAGTCGGTGATATTTTTATACGCAGCATCTGGAGTACTAAAATCAATAGCTACATCTATATTCTTGTAATCGATTACTGTTGTATCTAGATCTATTTTGGCAACAATAGTATGACCTCTATCCAAGGCTATTTTTTCTAGCATCTTACCCATTTTACCATATCCCAATAAGGCTATTCTCATGCTTAAAGCTTAATTGTTAATGCCATTCCATAATTTGGCTGAGCTGTAACTTGGTTGTAATCTATAAAAGGCTTAAAATCCATAGACAACTTCTCGTCTACATTAAATTGTTTTAAATGTGCATCTACGTTAGCGTCAACCACATTTAGTGCATATAGTAAAATGGTAACTAGTAATGTTAAATCTCGCCGTTCTTGCAAACGTTCTTGTGCATCTTGTAAATCACCATTATCAAAACTGGCTAAAGCAGGATTTCCTTCTAGACCTGCAGCTCTTATCTTAAATTCATCTCTGGCATCATTAAACTGTGTATTATTAAAAGAATATACAGCGATACTTGTACCTAAAGCCCCCCAAACAATAGGCGCTTTCCAATACCGTCTATTATAAATTTGCCCTAAACCGGGTACAAGGGCAGATAAAAAAGCAGCTTTGCTAGGGGCAAGAGGGTTTATAGGCTTTCTATAACTTAGTTCTTCTACTACAATCCCTTTGGTTTTAAGCTTAGTAGATAAGGAGTCTTCTTTCTGTTCGGTAATACTGTCTCTTTTTGTAATTTGAGATGATAGTATACCAGATGTTAATAAAAGAAATACTATGATGAAGTGTCTAGTCACTTGTTAAGATTTTTTTTAATCGCTTAAATTCTTCTTTAGAATGAAATGGAATTACTATTTTACCTTTACCATTTGCAGAAGATGTAATAGCAACTTTAACTGAAAGGTTTTTGGTAATAGCATCAATATTTTTAGTGATATACTCTGGTAGTTTCTTTTCTACAATTTTATTTTTGCTTGTAGTTTCTCCTTTATTTTTTTTGAAGGATTTAACCAATTGTTCCGTTTCACGTACCGATAATCCTTGAGCAACTATGGTTTCGTATATTGAAATTTGGGTTTTCTTTTTTTCAATATTTACTAAAGCACGTCCATGTCCCATAGAAACAAAACCGTCTCGCATACCTGTTTGTATAATGGGGTCTAGTTTAAGTAAACGCATGTAATTGGTTATTGTAGAACGTTTTTTGCCTACGCGCTCACTTAATTTTTCTTGTGTAATTTTAATCTCGTCTGTTAGTCTTTGATAAGACAATGCAATTTCAATAGGGTCTAAATCTTGACGTTGAATATTTTCTACCAATGCCATTTCTAAGGACTCTTGGTCATTCGCTATCCTTATGTAGGCAGGGATAGTTTCTAAACCTACTAGTTTAGATGCTCTAAACCTACGCTCTCCAGATACTAATTGAAATTTATTAAAATCTAGTTTTCTAACTGTAATAGGTTGTATAATGCCTAATTCACGAATAGAGCTTGCGAGTTCTTCTAGCGTATCATCATTAAAATTAGAACGTGGTTGAAAAGGGTTTACCTCAATAGAATTAATGTCTAATTCTACAACATTCCCTATTACCTTATCTGCATTCTTGTCAGAAACAGATTGAATATCATTTTCTGGGTCTTTTAAGAGTGCCGATAAGCCTCTACCTAGTGCCTGTTTTTTTGTTGCCTTCGCCATTTAAACGTTCTCCTTGTATTTACTCAATAGTTCATTAGCCAGATTCAAATAGTTGGCTGCTCCTTTGCTACTTGCATCGTATTTGATAATGCTTTCACCATAACTTGGGGCTTCGCTTAGTTTTACATTTCGTTGAATGATAGTATCAAAAACCATATCAGCAAAATGTTTTTTAACTTCTTCTACTACCTGATTAGATAGCCTTAAGCGCGAATCGTACATGGTAAGTAACATACCTTCAATATCTAAATCGGCATTATGAATTTTTTGAACACTTTTTACGGTGTTTAATAGTTTCCCTAAACCTTCTAATGCATAGTATTCGCATTGTATCGGGATCATTACCGAATCTGCAGCTGTTAATGCATTTAAAGTTAATAAACCCAAAGATGGAGCACAATCTATTAATATATAATCATAAGAATCTTTGATGCTATTTATAGCCTCTTTCATCATATACTCCCGGTTATCCTTATCAACTAGCTCAATCTCAATAGCCACTAAATCAATATGAGATGGTATTAAATCAACATTTGGTGAATTTGTAGTGACTATTGTTTCTTTTGTGTTTTTTGTATGTTCTAAAAGTTGGTAAGTTCCACTTTCTACACTATCAACATCTACACCTAAGCCCGAAGTTGCATTTGCTTGGGGGTCTGCGTCAATTAAAAGCACTTTTTTTTCTAAAACACCTAAGGATGCTGCTAGATTAACCGTAGTAGTAGTTTTGCCTACTCCTCCTTTTTGGTTTGCGATAGCAATTATTTTGCCCATTAATTAAGTAAGTTAGAGGATAAAAATACAATTATTTAATGTGTTAAAAAATGTATTTTGTTAACACTAAGTGAATAAATAGTATGGTAGTTGTTAAAGACTGTTAAACAGCGTGTTATAATGTGTAATTTTATCTTAAGAATCTACTAAGATTATTCTTTTTTTGTTTTTAAGCTGTCTTCATGTTCAATGAGAAAAATTTCTTCATTCTCTTTTTTCATATAATATTTTTCTCTTGCAAATTTTTCGAGTTCTTCAGGCGTATTTAGTTTTTTTAATATTTTTTTGTCATTGGTAATTTCCTTTTGCAAAAACTCTTTTTGTTGTTCTAGTTTTTTAACCTCTTTCCTTAATTCTAAATGAATTAGAAGTGAATTGGTATCAAAAAAAGCCATCCAAATAACAAATATTGTAAGTGCTAAAACATACATATTTGAAAGGATTTTAAACCATTTTTTTTCTTTTAGATCCTTAAAACCCATAGTTTAATTTAATTTTTCATTAATAATGGTTTTTACAACATTAATTGCAACAGTATTGTAATTATTATTGGGGATAATAATGTCTGCAAATTCTTTAGAGGGTTCTATAAATTGGTTATGCATAGGTTTTACAGCTGTTCTATAACGATGCAAAACTTTTTCTATAGTATGGCCTCGTTCTTTTATATCGCGTTGTAATCTCCGCATTAAACGTTCGTCAGAATCTGCTTGTACAAAAATTTTAATATCTAGTAACTCACGAATTTTTGGGTTACTTAATACAAGAATACCTTCAAGGATAATAACTTTTCTTGGTTCAATAAGAACAGTTTCTTCTAGACGCGTTTCATCCACAAAAGAATAGCTAGGTTTTTGAATTGCTTTGTTTTCTTTTAATTGTTTTAGATGGGCAATTAAAAGCGAAAAGTCTATAGCGTTAGGGTGATCAAAATTTACATTATTTCTTTCCTCCTTTGTCATATGCAACAGATCTTTGTAATAAGAGTCTTGCGAAATTACACCAACAATATTAGTGGGTAATTCATTTACAATTTGGTTTACAACGGTTGTTTTACCGGAACCTGTACCACCAGCAATTCCTATGAGTAGCATTAAAGAAGTTTAAATTAAAAATAATAACATCTGTACTGAAACAAATTTAGTACAAATAGCTACACATATCGTGTTTCTTTGGATGCTATATAGCTACTTTTGCAAAATGCAAATAGAAAACCAAAAACCAAACTTTGAATTCGTAGCTCTTATGGCGTCATTAATGGCTATAGTTGCTTTGACTATAGACGCCATATTACCAGCTATATCTATTATTGGTACTGCTATACATAGTGAAGACCCAACGGTTAATCAATTGCTCATTACCATGATTTTCTTAGGTTTAGGAGTTGGTCAATTATTTTTTGGTCCCCTGTCAGATTCATACGGAAGAAAACCAATAGTTTATGTTGGTTTTATAGTATTTACTTTTGCAAGTGTAATTTGTTTATTCGCTCCTAATATTGAAGTAATGATTCTAGGGCGTATTTTACAGGGAATTGGTCTTTCTGCACCACGAACAATAGTTATTTCTATTATAAGAGACTCTTATAAAGGGGATTATATGGCGAAAGTAATGTCATTTGTAGTCGCTTTTTTTATTTTGATTCCCATAGTAGCACCAGCAATAGGGAAACTTATTTTAGACCAATTTGGGTGGAAAGCCATTTTTTATATGCAATTGCTATTTGCTTTAATCGTAGCGCTTTGGTTTTGGAAACGACAGAAAGAAACGCTTAAGCCTGAATATAAAGTATCTTTTTCTATAAAGTTGTTTATAGATGGTACAAAAGAGTTTGTAAAGCATAAAGAAACGATAGCTTTTACTATGATTTCTGGCTTGGTGACTGGTGCTTTCTTGGTTTATCTTAGCGCTTCGCAGCATATTTTTGAAAATCAGTATGCATTAAAAGAAGTATTTCCATACATATTTGCAGGATTATCAATTTCTATTGGATTGTCTACTTTTTTAAATGGGACATTGGTACTTCGTTTTGGAATGCGAAAGCTTTCTTTTATGGCACTCATTACTTTCTGCGTTATAGCTGTACTTTATGTTATTGTATTCTGGAGTAGTAATAACCCAAACATTTATGTTTTAGTAGCTTTTCTATTTGCTCAATTTTTTTGTTTAGGTTTTATGTGGGGAAATTTTCGTTCCATAGCTATGGAACCCATTGGACATATTGCAGGTATTGGCGCAGCTATTAATGGTTTTGTTTCAACACTACTTTCTATACCAATTGCGACCTTAGTTGGTTATTATGTAAAGGATACTGTTTGGCCAATGTTTTTAGGTTTAGCAATTTGTGGTATAGGGTCATTAATTATTTTTATACTATCTAAGCGGATAAAAAAGCCAGTAGCTATTTAGCAGGTAAGAAAACTACACCACTACAAGAATCTTTTAATGCTCCAGTTACTGAAGACAACACATTAGTTTGGTTTTCTATTTTTAGGACTCCCATTAAACCAAAAACCAAAGCTTCTTTAAAATTAATTAGTTCTTTAGAAGGTATGATTAACCTTGCAAAAGGTTTTATTTGTTGACTGAGTATATCCATAAAAAAATCATTTAATGCACCGCCTCCACAGACTAAAACAGTATTGTTTTCTTTTTTCATATTATGCTTTATTGCTAATGCAATTTGGTGGCAATTATGATAAATAAAAGTGGAAAGTAAATCTTTAGAGGAGCTGCTCGATTTTTCTATGAGCGGAATTATTTCTTTTGAAAACCACTCATAACCAGTAGATTTTGGAAACGGAAGCTGGTAGTATGCTAGTTTGTTTAATTGCGTATATAAGTTTTTATCTAGTTTGCCAGTGGCTGCTAACTTTCCACTCTTATCATACTCCAAGTTTATTTTTTGAGTGATATAATTTAGGGGCATATTTGCAAGACCTATGTCGTAAGCTACGCGACTATTATTTTTTTTGAAAGATATATTGCTGATGCCTCCAAGATTTAAGCAAAAATCATAGTTGCTAAATAATAATTGATCACCAATAGGTACTAAAGGAGCACCTTGTCCTCCAAGTTTTACATCTAAAGAACGAAAATCACAGACTACTTTTTGCGCTGATATAGTTGCTATTTCCTGGCCATTTCCTAATTGAAAAGTATAACCGTCTTGGGGTCTATGGTGAGATGTATGCCCATGGCTAGCAATAAAATCAACAGTACATTTATTAGTCTCTATATATTTCTTTGCCTGTTCTCCTAACCAAATACCGTAGGTATTATCAAGTGTTTCATGTTCATCATCAGAAAGATATATTGCATTTTTAAGTTTCGATTTCCAATCTAGAGAATAGGCTATAGTTTCTGCTTCAAGAATTTTAAAATCCCATATACCCTTATTTGTTTGCCAAAGATGACAATAGGCTATGTCTAAGCCATCTAAAGAAGTTCCAGACATTAACCCAAGGACTTTATAAATGGTATTCATATTAAAGGCTAGACTTTAATTCTAAAATACGTTTGTAGCTTTCATTAATACGATTTTCAGAAATTTTTCCTTCTTCAACCAAACTTATAATGTGCTCAATAGCTCTTTTTGCAATGTTAGGGTCAAAAGGAATTTCCTGGCAATCATTTATATCTTTTGGACAAGGAGCAGCATTATTAGAAAACAAAAGCATATCTACGCCAGCGTTGATAGCTTTTTCAATAGCAGTTTCAAAGTCATAAAAATTAGATATAGCTCGCATCTGCATATCATCAGAAATAATTACTCCTTTAAATCCATATTCTTTTCTAAGTAGTTCCTTGATTATTTTTGGTGATAAGGTAGCGGGTAAAGTGTCTAAATTCTCGTTGTAAACATGAGATGTCATTAACACTTTGGCATGTTTAGAGCGCATTAGATTTGTAAAGGGTTTGAGCTCCTCATAATTCCAAGTCTTGCTAACATCTGCCAATCCTTTGTGTGTGTCAGTGGCAGAACTACCGTGACCAGGAAAGTGCTTTGGAGTTGTAGCGATATTCCTTTTTTGATGCTCTTCCATAAAAACTTTTCCAAATTCGGTCACCAGCTGTAATGAGTCAGAGAAACTTCGTTCCCGTTTTCCAATAACTGGATTTTGAGGATTAGTGTTTAAATCCAGAACAGGACCAAAATTCATATTGATTCCTAAAGAAGCCAGTTCATCAGCCATATTTCCTGCCCAAAGCCTTGTAGAATCTATATTAGCAATAGCACCAATGGCTTGATGCGATTTGTGGTATTTAAAACCATCCTCAACACTTAGTCTGGTTACAAAGCCACCTTCCTCATCTATTCCAATTAGTAATTTTGTGCTATCGATAGCCTGTAAATCAGCATTTAGCTTTTTTAGTTGAGAAGGTGAACTTACATTTCGTTTTAAGGCTTCTTTTGATGGTAAATCTCTGCTATACAAAACCACACCACCAATCTTATACTTGGCTATCATTTTATAAATAGGGTCAGTCTCTTTCACCTCAACGCCTCTAAAACCTACCATAATCATTTGACCGATTTTATGTTCTAAAGAAGGCGACTGTACAATAGGTTTCTTTTTTTCTCCACAAGAACTAAACCCTATTACAAAAGCAAGAAAAAATAGAAGTGACTTATTCATTTTAAAAGTTTGATTAAAAATACAAACTTTAGTTGAAGTGGTAGCGAACAAATCCTTCAATAGCTTCGTATTCTGCCATACCTAATGCATTATATTTGGTTGCGGTTTCTTGGTTACGTTGCTCTGCACGCTGCCAAAACTCACGTTCATCATTACCTGGAAACATAGCTGCGTCTTTTTGAGACTGATGTTTAAAAATAGCATTCCGCTTTCTAATCATATCTTTAGGACCAATGGGTACTGCCATTTCCATATCTGCAATATCCCATTCTTGCCAAGCACCCCTATACAACCATACATAGCAATCTTGTATCCAATCTACTTTGTCTTCAACCAACCGCTCTAAGGCCTTAAAGATTATTTGTAGGCAAACTCTGTGTGTGCCATGAGGATCAGATAAATCTCCAGCAGCAAAGATTTGGTGTGGTTTTGTTTTATTGAGTAAATCATATGTAATTTGAATATCTTTTTCTGAATGTGGTTTTTTCTTAACGGCACCAGTTTCGTAGAAAGGAAGGTTTAAAAAATGTGCATTGCCTTCAGAGACACCACAATACCTACAAGCTGCTAGCGCTTCTCCTTTTCTAATTAACCCTTTATATTCTTGAATTTCTGGACTATCAATTTGACCAGGTTTTTTATGGTTTAAGAATTGGCGAACATTTTTAAAACGTTTTTGTAATTGTTTATCATCCTTCTCTATATCTGTAGCAAAATCTAAAAAACGAATCACTTCATCATCAAATACAGCAATATTACCAGAAGTCTGGTAGGCAATGTGTACCTCGTGTTTTTGGTCAACCAGCCTAAGTAATGTACCTCCCATTGAGATAACATCATCATCTGGATGAGGACTAAAAATTAATGAACGTTTTTGATGCGGCAATTCTCGTTCGGGACGCTGACTATTATCGGCATTTGGTTTGCCACCGGGCCAACCTGTTATAGTGCTTTGTAGTTGATTAAAAACCTTTAAATTTATTTGTTCTGCAGAACCAATTTCTGCAACAAGACTACCCATTCCAAATTCGTTATAATCTTCATTGGTCAGCTTTAAAATCGCCTTTTCTAATTTTTCTGATAACCAGATTGTTGCTTTTTTAATTAATTTTTCATTCCATTCGCATTCGCTAACTAGCCAAGGTGTTTTTACTCTTGTTAAAAAAGAAGCGGAAGCATCGTCTAGTATAAAATCACAATTGTGATGATGTTGTAAAAATGTAGCTGGTACCGACTCGCGTATTTTACCTTCAACAGCTTGTTGTACTATTTGTGACTTTCCTTCACCCCAAGCCATTAAAATAATGCGTTGTGCATTCATAATAGTACCTACCCCCATTGTTAGAGCTCTAGAAGGCACATTTTCTTGCCCAAAAAAATCACTTGCAGCATCTAATTTTGTAACGCTATCTAATCTAACTAACCTAGTTTTACTTTGCATGGAAGACCCTGGTTCATTAAAACCAATATGTCCCGTTCTACCAATACCTAAAATTTGAATATCTAGTCCGCCAGAATCAATAATTTTTTGTTCATAGTTATCACAATAGGCACGTATTTTTTCTTTTGTTACTGCTCCATCAGGAATATTAGCATTCTCTTTTTTAATGTCAATATGGTCAAATAGATGTTCATTCATAAACCGAACATAACTGTGAATAGAATCTGGTTCCATGGGATAGTACTCATCCAAATTAAAACAGATTACATTTTTAAAGCTTAATCCATCTTTTTGATGAAACTGAACTAAAAAGTCGTATACTTTTGTAGGAGTAGAACCTGTAGCTAAGCCTAAAACTGCCATTTTGCCTTGCTTTTGTCTTTCTCTAATTAATGAGGCAATTTCTTTTGCTACGAATAAAGAAGCGCTTTCAGAATTTTTATGAATAAGGGTGTTTATTTTTTCAAACTTTCTAAGTTCATCATTTGTGTTTGATGCTAGATTTTTTAGTGTAACTATTTGTGCCATTTTCTATTTGTTACTATTTCTTAATAGCACAAATCTAAATAATATTTTTATATTTTGCTGTTTTTTGCTTTTTTATTTGCTGTTTTATGCAATAAATATGATTTTTAATACATTAATAAAGAATAAAACGGCATATGAATCAAATTACTATCTTTGGTATTTAATTGTTAATCTAGATAATGTTAAAGGAAGAACGTCATCAAATTATACTCAACGAAGTCGAACTTCATAATCGCGTTCAGCTAACAGACATTGCAGAGAAATTAGTGGTTTCTATTGACACTGTCCGAAGAGATGTTAAAGAATTAGATGCAGATAGTAAACTTATAAAAGTGCATGGTGGAGCTATATCATTAGGATTTGCTGCATATAGTCCCAAGAGAAATAATGTATATGCTTTAGAAGAAAAAATTTCTATAGCTAAAAAAGCAGCTCAATTGGTAGAGGAAAATAGTGTTGTATTAATAGATGGTGGTACAACATGTTTAGAATTAGCTCGACTACTGCCAGCTGATTTAAAATTAACATGCTTTACTTTAAGCCTTCCTGTCGCTATGGAACTACTGCATAAGCCAAATATTGATATTATTTTTATTGGCGGTCAATTATCTAAAGATTCGCAAATAACAATAGGTCCCAATACGATTAATAATTTATCAGATATAAAAGTAGACTATAGTTTTATTGGAACAGGATATGTTGATGCTGAGTATGGTCTTACCGAATTTGACTGGGATATTGTACAAACAAAAAAAGCAGTTATAAAAGCCTCTAAAAAAACAATACTGCTTTGCATTTCTGAAAAGCTAAATTCCAAACATCGATTTAAAACCTGTGATTTAAATGCAATTCATTCTATGATAACAGAGTTAGCACCTAGTGATGAATTATTAAATGATTTTAAAAACCAAGGAATACAGTTATTGTAGTATGAAAGCGTATAAAAAAATTACAGAACAAAGTTCTCTTTATAATGATTTGGAGAAGATGAGTTCTAAAAATTTATTAGAAAAAATAAATGAAGAAGACCAGAAAATTGCAAAAGCAGTTAATTTGGTTTTACCTGAAATCACAAAATTAGTTGACGCATTAGTAGAACGATTTGAAAAAGGAGGGAGACTTTTTTATATAGGGGCTGGTACTAGTGGTAGACTTGGTATTCTAGATGCCTCTGAAATTCCACCAACTTTTGGCATGCCTCACGATAAGGTTATTGGTATTATAGCCGGTGGAGATGGAGCAATAAGAAAAGCTGTTGAGTTTGCCGAAGATAATACCAAACAAGCGTGGAAAGACCTTAGTAATTATGCTATTAATGAGAATGATACTTTAGTTGGTATTGCAGCATCTGGAACAACACCTTACGTTTTAGGAGGTATAAAAGATGCTAAGGCTAATGGTGTTCTTACAGCAGGAATAACAAATAACCCAGGCTCACCACTAGCAACAGATGTAGATATAGCTATTGCGGTTAATGTAGGTCCAGAGTTTGTTACAGGCAGTACAAGGATGAAAAGTGGTACTAGTCAAAAATTGGTTTTAAATATGATATCTACCGCCTTAATGATTAAAATTGGCAGGGTAAAAGGAAATAAAATGGTAGATATGCAATTGAGTAATAATAAATTGGTAGATAGAGGTACGCGCTATTTGGTAGATGCATTACATATACCCTATGAAGAAGCAGAAAAAGCACTAAAAAAGTATGGATCAGTTAGAGCCGCCATTGAAGCTATAAATTAAGGACTTTAATTTTCTTTTGGGTCTAATCTGTATATTCCTTTACCCTCTATACCCACATATATATAACCGTCAGGTCCTTGTTTTACATTTCTAACCCTACCTAAACCGTCTAATAATTTCTCTCTGTGTACTACTTTATTGTTTTTTAATTCTAATCTTTCTAAATATTGAAAAGCTAAAGAACCAACCAATAGGCTTCCTTTCCAATCAGGATATTTTTCCGAAGTAACAAAAGTCATTCCGCTTGGCGCAATAGAAGGTGTCCATTGATAAAGCGGTTGCTCCATGTCAGGGCGCGAAGTTTCGTCTGTAATTTTTGTACCAATATAGTTGATACCATAGGTGATAACTGGCCATCCAAAATTCTTACCTTTTTTTATAATATTTATTTCATCACCTCCTCTTGGCCCATGTTCATGACTCCAAATTTCACCTGTAAACGGATTTTTTACTAAACCCTGCGGATTTCGATGTCCATAGCTAAAAATGGCTTTTTTTGCTCCTTTTGAGTTTACAAACGGATTGTCTTTAGGAATACTACCATCGTCATGTATTCTATATATTTTACCGCCATCTCTTGTAATATCTTGAGGGTTTATGTCTCTATTACCTCTATCTCCAATAGAAAAGTAAAGAAAGCCTTCATTATCAAATTCTAGTCTAGAGCCCCAATGTTGCCCTTTTGTAGTATTTGGTACTCCTTTATATAGAATTTCTTTGTTTATAAGCTCATTGTTTTTAAGCCTAGCTCTCATAATGGCAGTATTACCTCCGTTACGCTTATCATCAGACGATGAAAAAGAAAAATAAATCCACCCATTTTCATTGTATTTAGGATGTAATTCAACATCTAAAAAGCCACCTTGCCCTCTTTGGTAAATAGAAGGCAAATTTTTAATTTCTTGTTTCTTTCCATTTTTAAAAAGAAAGATTTTTCCTGCTTTTTCAGTGATTAAAATGCTTTTTTTTGATGGAAAAGCCATCCCCCATGGGTTTTGAATATCTTTAACTGCTAAATACTCTGTAAATGAGGGTTTTACAGGTTTTTTTATGCTTTTATCCGATGATTGTGCACAAGCTTGAGTAAGCAGTACAACGAAAAAATAGAGATGAATTGAATACTTTTTCATAAGTTTATTAGATGAAAGTATACTTTTTACTGTTAAAATACAGTTATTAATATACAAATAGAAGTATTAACATAAAATAGATTTTTATTGTTTAGATAATTATAAACTAGAATATTAAGATCCCAAATCTACTATTCTTCCTTAACCTAGAACTAAGTTATGCTACCCTACACTAGAAAGCGTATTTTGTATGCTGTATTATTGACTCTAATGTCAATAGGTACCTCTGCGGTTGCAAAAAACAAAATCGATACTCTTTTTGACACCATTTCTTTTAATGATTCTAAGCTAGAAGAAACTACTGTTTCTAGTAGAAAAAAATTAGTTTCTATTGCTAATAAAGCTAAAGCTATTGAAACTTCACCAATGTTTAACACTGTTATTCTAGGTGCAGATGAAGAAGTTGTTTGTAGTGACAACGGATTTACAATTGCTCGTTTTAATCTTTGCGGAGACGCAGATGATAGAACTATTTCACTTGCCGGTGGACCATATGCTTCAATAGAGTGGCAACAACTAGGAGGCACGTGCACTCCAGACACGAATAGCGATTGCCCAAATCCAACATTGGCATGCTATACAACAGTTAGTACTTCAGATACTTTTGACATAGTCGCTAGCACTATTTCAGACACATCTGGAGCAGAATTTAGAGTAGTTGTAGATGGGCAACAATATTTTTTTAAAGTAAGGAAAAATACTATACCGCAAACCTATGTAAAAAGAGATTTTATTTGTGGTTTGGATGGTCGTATTCAAATAACCAATCTTTCTAGTATATATGAATACAGTATTAATGGGGGAGCTAGTTGGCAAAATTCTGCAATTTTTAATGGTTTAGCTCCAGGTACTTATACTATTATCACTCGTTTAGAGAATATACCTAATGCTTGCGAGTATGTTTATGACCCTATTGTAATAGAGCAATTAGATATTAGTATAGATGTAGAATTTTTTGACGCGCAATGTTTTAGTGATACAGGAAGCATTACTGTAACAGTTAATGATGTCCCTGGGCCATTTAAATATACTTTGCTAGATGAAAATGGTATCCCTCAAGAATTTACAACCTTTATAACTGCTAATCCTTATACTTTTAGTGCTGTTGGTTTTGGAACATACAGTATTCAGGTAGAAACTCAAGAATGTGCAGGAGATCCAGGAAATGGCTTGCCACCACCAAGACAAAATCTTGATATTAATGGGAACCCTATAAGTATCGGTCAAGGCATAGTACCGCTTTCTGCTTCCACTGAAGTAAATGAAAGTTTAAGTGTTGACCCTTCTTGTAATCCACCGGGTGGAGTAGATATTATTTTAAGAACCTCTGGGGGTACAGCGCCATATACATATACCGTAAATGGTGTGGCGTCTGGTTCTTTTAGTCCGCCAGAAACAACATATAATGTAACGAATGCAGGGACTTACAATTTTATGATAACAGATGCTAATGGCTGTAGTATAGATGCAGCTGCAAATGTTGTTGAATTGATTCCACCTGAAGTAACTGCTAGTGGGATAGACGGTAATTGTACTAATGGAGGTGCAAAAATAAATATCAATGTAGTAGACGGTAGAGGATATAACCTTTCCTTTAGGGCAACACCAACAGACCCTTGGAGTACTGACCCATTATTAGCTGTTGCTCCTAATACTTATAGCTCTATTCAGGTAAGATATGAGCAAGGTAGTTTTGACTGTATCCTTACTATCCCTACTTCCATAACAGTAAATACTGTAGGTACCTTAAATGGTAATATTGTCAAAATAGCAGATGTAACTTGCGATGGTAATGGAGGAACAGTAGGTGGAATACTAGAATTTCAAGGTCCTTTTTCTGGAGGTTCAGGTAGTGGTTATGTGTTTAGTATTTCTGGTGATAATCCAACTAATTTTACTACTCAAACCACTTACAACAATTTACCTGCAGGTGTATATACACCAATTATTAGAGATGATAGCGGATGCCGTTTAGAGTTAGCACCAATTACAATAGTAGATGTTGACCCGCCAACAGCCTTAGTTTTTGACCAAACAGATATTAATTGTGCTGCAGGAACTACAGATGTAGCGTTAACAGCTACAAGTACAAATCCAATTGTTAGATATGAGATTATAAGTCCAACGCTTATAGATAATGGTGCTAATAATACCTTTAATGATATCAATGTAAATACCTCTTATGAGTTTAGAATTACAGATAATCAAGGTTGTATCTATTCAGAAAATTTCACTCCAGTTGTAATAGGATCTATACGAGCTAGAATAAAATCTGGGGGAGACTTAAATGTTTGTACTGGAGCAACAGATGGTGATGGTACTTTTATCATTGATGGTTTTGCTAATAATTACACCTTTAATATAGATGGTGGTACAGAGAGTGCCCCACAAAGCGATTTAGAAGTTAATCTAAATAATTTAGCTGCTGGAGATTATATCATTACAGTAACAGATGTTGATACAGGTTGCCAAGCTTCAGCTACATTAACAATTCAAGAACCTACTACGCCTTTAGATTTAACGGGTGATGTTACAGCTATGAGCTGTTTAAATAATAATAATGGAAGAATTATTGCAAATGCTACTGGTGGTTTTGGTAGTTATAATTATAGTTTAACCTATCCTTTAGGTACTGTAGTTGGTCCACAAGCGGGTACGACTTTTGGAGGTCTTACCGAAACAGGCAGCTATACATTAAATGTTGAGGATGCAGAAGGTTGTACAGCTACTTTTACATTTTCATTAAACGCTTTAGACCCACCTGTAATAGATTTCGATGCTACAACTTCTAATTTATGTTTTGAGCCAATATCTGGGGCAAGTTTAGGAGTTCAAATAACAACAGACAGTACTTTAGGAGCTCCATATGAATACCGAATTAATGGAGGTGCTTGGCAGTTAAGCCCAGTTTTTTCTGGACTTTCGCCAGGGAATTATGAGATAGAAGTAAGAGATGCTAGCAGTTGTGGCGATACAATAAATCTTACTATAAACCCGCAATTACGTGCTATCCCTATTTTAGTTGCAGAAATCCCATGTGGTGGCGCTGATGGGACTATACAAGTTCAAGTAAATGGGGGTTATATAACTGGTGTAGGTACAGAGCAATACGAAATAAGTTCAGATAACGGAGCTACTTTTGGCGCTCCTATAGCACTAACAGGAACTAATTTTACATTCGATACAAATACCCCTGGCACTTATGTTTTTAGAGTTACTGATAATGAAGGCTGTGTTGCAGAATCTAACCCTGTAGTTTTAGAACCTCCCGTTAATATTAACCCTGCTTCTGCCGAAGTTTTTACGCCAGTTTGTGGAGAAACAAATAGTGGTAGAGCTATAATTATACCTGATGCAACTAGTGGCGTAGCACCTTATGAGATAAATTTTGATGGAAATGGATTTTCAAGTCAAACCATTTTTTCCAATTTAAATCAAGGTCAGACCTATAGTTATGTTATTAGAGACGCAAATGGATGTTTAACACTACCTCAAGATTTAACCATCCCTAACTCTGGGACTCCTCCTGATGCTACGATAAGTGGTGTTGATGCTGTTTGTAATATGATAAGCAATATAATTGGCGGTCAAATAGATGTTACAGCTGTTGCTGGTGGAGTACCAAACTTTACCTATGTATTAGAGGATCAATTTGGAGTAGAAATTGATAGAATAGGACCAACCCCAAACACAACAGTTAGTTTTACTAATGTGCCTGTTGGTTCATACACTGTTTTTACCATAGATAGAAATGCCTGTGTAGATGAAGATCAGATTGTTATTAATGATGCAGACTTAGATGTAATACCAGATGCATTACCAGCACCAGTTTGTAGTCCAGCAGGTTTTACAAATACAGTAACTATTGTAGGTGGTGTAGGACCATTTGATATTCGATTAGTTACAGATCCACCAAGTGCCTTTGTAGATGTAAACCTTCCTCCAGACAGACATACTTTTAATGGCTTACAGTTTGGAGTATCTTACACCGTTGAGGTGTTTGATGAAGGTACTGGTTGTACCCATATAGAAATAATAGACCCAATTGACAGCCCATCACCTCTTGATGTTACAGCTACTTCTTCTCCTGGTTTTTGTGATTTATCAAGAAACGGACAGATAGAATATACAGTAACTGGATTTACCCCTGGAGATGATTTGTTGATAGAAGTATTTAATGTTGATACAGGTAGTTTACTTACTACAGAAAATCCAACGAATGTTACAACGATAACTTATATGAACATATTTGAATCGCTTCCGGGTAATTACCAAATACTTGTAACAAATCTTACTAACGATTGTAATGATGCAACTTTAGTAACTATAGCTAGGAACTTACCCTCAGTATTTGTACTGGTAGAGGAACCTGCAAATTGTAACGCAAGCGGACAATTAACAGTAGTTGGTTCTGGCGGAGCAGGCGGACCTTATGAATTTGCTTTCGGACCTGCTGGTTTTAATCCAACCGGTTTGTTTTCTAACGAAACTACTTTTACTGGAGCAGCAGGAAATTACGATATTTATGTTAGAGACGTTGCAGGTTGTACATCCTTTGATATTGGTACTATAATACAACAAGAATTTACCCCAGTATTAAACACCCCTATTGTTAATAATCAATGTGATATTACAGCAACAGCATTTCAAATTACAGTAAGTACGCCAAATACAACTAATACACCAAGATTTACTATAAATGGAACAACGCAACTCGGTAACTTAAATGGAACTGTTTATGAAGCTACCTTTATAGTTAATACGCCAGGTAATTATAATGTACTTCTTGAAGATGCAAATGGATGCTCATCAATGGGTATAGCTGAGGTATTTGAATTTTTGTCTGCATCGGGTGGTTTTTCTACAATACCAACATGTAATGATGCAGATGGAATAATTACAATAACAACAAATGGAGGTAGTGGTAACTTTAACTACGAACTGCGAGATGGTGCCGGTACTCCTACAGGTAATTTAACAGGTGAAAATACAGGAGTATTTACAGGTGTAGCTCCTGGTGATTATGAAGTGTTGGTAACTGATGATATTGTAAACGATGGCAGTATTTTCTGTCCATTTTTAGTGGATGGTATTACTTTAGAACCTGCTACAATACCAGTAATTGAATCCATTAATAAAGCGGATATAACCTGTAATGGAGATGATAACGGTAGTATAGATGTAATTTTACAAGCTGGTACAGATATCGATGTTTTGCTTACATATACCCTATATGAAACGGGAACTTCTACTATTGTACAGCAAAATGGCTCTGGTTCTTTTGCAGGTCTTTCACCTGCCGAATATGATCTTGAGGTAATGACTTCAAGGAATTGTTTTATTTTTCAAAACAATATTGAAATAATAGAACCTTCATTATTTGAAATTACAGCAAGCGCTTCAGATTTTACTTGTGTACCAGGTGCTAATACATTTAGTTCTACAATTATTACCGCTACTATAACAAGTCCAGGAACAGCTACAGGAGGTTATCAATATAGTATTACTGGTTTTGAGAATTATCAATCAAACAATACATTTGAAATTATAGATAACGGGCTTCCACAGGATATTACGGTTTATGCAATAGATGGTAATGGATGTGAAACATCTTTTAATGTACCTACTATTAATCCTCCATCAGACGTTATTCCTTCTTTTAGTGTGGAAAATGTTTTAGATTGTGCAAATCCAGAGCGATTGCGAATAGATGTTATTGGTACAACAGATTTTACCATAGTCACTAATTCACATATAACGGTAGGCGATGTAAATGTTACTGGAGCATCTTTTGGTTTTGTAGATTTACCTGCAGCTGGTGATTATTTAATACAGATAATTGATAATATTGGCGGATGTACATTTCCTTTGCAAAAGCATGAGGTTGCTACACCAATCCTACCAACTGTTGTTATAACAGAAGCAAATCCAATAACTTGTGCAGTACCAGGTAATGATGGTGAACTATCTATTACCGTTACAGATTATATTGGAAATTACGCATTTGAGGTTTTTGCTATTGATAATTTGGGTAACGAAACTTCAACGGGAGTTACAGGTAACCTAAACACAAGTAATAATCCTGAAACTATTTCTGGACTTGAAGGAGGTAATTTTGTAGTTCGTGTTACTTCTACTGACACTCCTTTTTGTGAAAATACAAGTAACCTAACAACAATTAGAACACCAAACGGTCCTTTAGTTCCTAATGCAATTGAAATTGGTAATGTAAGTTGTACAGATAATACAGGTGAGATACAGACAAGTCTTACAGGAGGATGGGATGTAGCTCCATACGAGTATCGATTACTTAGAGATATAGATGGCGATTTAACAGTATATGAAGACGAAATTGAACCATGGGGAAATACGAGTAATTTTCAAAACTTATCTAGTGGCGATTACCGTGTAGAATATAGAGATATTGAAAACTGCACCACATTTTTTGATATAAGGCTAGATACAATACCCCCTATTCAAGCGGGGATAAGAGAACCACAAGGTTTAGTTTGCCCAGATGGAAACAATGCAGTCTTAGAAGCTTTTGATCCAACTACAGGAGATGCAATCACTGCTATTCCTGGAGCAACAGGAGGTGTTTTAAACGCAGGATACATATATCAATTAATATACTATGCCGAGACGGATCAATCTGCAGACCCTACAACATTAACAGAGGTTTCTAGAAGCGGTTTACAAGACAGTCCTACTTTTATAGGATCTAATGGTACTGGATTTATTCCTGTAGGATGGTATGCCATAGAAATATCCTCTGGTTTTGAATGTGTGGGTGTAACTACACCTTATTTTGTAAATCCACCCCCAGCTATTATTCCGAGCTTAGTACAAATAAGAGCTCCTGGTTGTGGAGGTTTAGGGCAAATGCGTTTATCTGTAGAAAACCCAGAACCTGGTTTTGAATATGAATATAGATTTACACAAGCAGCTGGTGGAACTCCTACCGACCAATTTATTAGAATAGAAGACGATTTCGGTAACCCATCAACTGCTACTATTATAGAGAATATATCAGGTTTCTATCAATTTGAAGTTAGAAAAATAAATGCAACCAATACTTGCGGAGTTGTTAATTCTAATGGCTTAAATATGGTAGACGCTCAAGACTTAGATTTAGTAGTTAATCAACCAGATGACATTACTTGTTCTTCTGAAACAGATGGTCGAATAGAATCGTTCTCTACGGGTGGTGTAGGTTCCAATACCTATACCTTGTATATTGGAAACCCAGTAGACGCCTTTAATCCATCTGCAGCTGCAACAGTGGTGGCAACAAACGATTTTGGAACTTTTGAACAATTATCACAGGCAACAGATTATTATATAGCAGTTACTAGTGGAGCTACATGTCAAGAAATAGAAGGTCCTTATGCAGTAATAAGACCAGAACAAATAGTTATTCAATCAAGCGTTACACCAGTAAGTTGTAATGGAGAGCGTGATGGTTCTATAAGATTAGAAGTTGTCAGTGGGGGAGAAGGTATTTTAAGATTTGCTATTGGACCTAATTTTAGCGGATTCTTTAATGACCCAAATACCCCTAACGCTTATACTTTTGAAAATTTAGAAGGCGATGTAGATGGCATAGAATATACAGTTTTAATTCAAGACGAGCGAGGCTGTTTAGAGTCCACTGTTGTGGTTGTTTACGAACCAGAAGTTCTAGAAGTTAGTTCTGTAGAAACACCAGAAATATGCCTTGGTTTTTCAGATGCAACGGCGCAATTAACCATTACCGGAGGCACACCTTTTGTAGATTCAATGGGGCGTATATATTATGAGACTAGCCTTGATTCTGATGACAGTATAGATTTTGTGCGAAATGATAGTCTTTTATTTGAAAATCTAACAGGCGGAGAAACCTATGATGTATTTGTTCGTGATGCAAATGGCTGTATAGCAAGTGTTATAGTTCCTATTGAAATTGGGGTGAATATAACAGCAGAATCTATTGTAGATTATGGTTGTGAAGGAATTTTCCCTAACAGCACAGCTAGAGTAGAAATAGAAGATGAGACTATTTTACCTGAAGTTTTATTTGCTTTAGATGTAGATGATGTTTCAATAGCATCAACAACCAGAATATGGGGAGATTTACCAGCTGGTAATCATACAGTTTATATATATCACCCTAATGGATGTACTACTACGACGGAATTTACCATAGAAGAATACAAACCACTAATTCTAGAAGTTCAAAAAACAGGAGAAACAGAAATAACAGCCATAGCAACTGGCGGTTTTGGTGGGTACGAGTTTTTCTTTCAAGGAGAATCTACAGGAGCAGAAAATGTTTTTAATATAGCTTTTGATGCTACGGTATTCGTTACTGTAATAGACCAACAGGGATGTATTGCAGAACAAGCATTTCTTTTCGATTTTGATGGCGTGGTAGATTTACCCGATTTCTTTACCCCAGATGGAGACGGTTTAAATGATGTATGGTCGCCAGACAATAGAGAATTTTTTCCGAATATAGATATTATTATTTACGACCGTTATGGAAGGGTAGTAGCTAGATTAAATCAGGTAGAAGACTGGGATGGAACTTATTCAGGTAAACCATTACCTACTGG
>CAZLUS010000022.1:0-9944 GCA_964562775.1 uncultured Flavobacteriaceae bacterium
CTTGGTTAGGTTCCATAATGGTATAACCTTTCCAAAAATTAGGGTCGTAAGAGGGTAAATATTGCGGTTTAACATTTTTTTCTTCGGTAAGTGCTTTTAAAGTATTAGCATCACTTTTTGCTATATCATAAACAACCATTTCATACTTATAATAATTGTTGCCTGCAATATCTAGTTCTAGTTTTAGTTCATTCTGTTTTCTTCGACCTTTGACATGTTTGTTTTTTTCAATAATTTTTAAAGGTCTTTTTACCCCAAAAGAAGAACCACCTTCAAACGTAGCGAATTTAACTGTGTACGAACCTGCAGGGTCTTTTGTAAAAACAGTAGCTCCCTTGTAGGTATGATGGTTATAGCTGAAACCTAAAAGCTTCACTTTTTTAAGAGATTTTACATTGCCATAGTCTATTCTCATGATGGCAAAATCTTCTACATTAACAAATAAAGTACCTTCAAAGTCTGCTCTACGTTTGGGTTTAAAACTTAAAATATAGACCCCAGCATTCTCTATTTCTGTGTATCCTTTTAAAGAAAAACTATATTTTGATAGTTTTCTAATCACATCTAAATTAGATTTTTTAATAAACATGCGGTCGTGCATTATTTTTAATGCATGTTTTCTATTGGGTAGAAAATTTGTTTTTTCAGGTGCTTTCTCTTCAGTTTCTGCATCTTCGGCACTCTCATTCTCTATGATAGAATCTACTTGAATTTTTGTGCCAAACCACCCAGATTTTATTTTAAGATATGAATCTTTCTTTACGTTTTGTTCTAGTATTTTATTAAACCGCTCTTGTATTGCTTCTCCTGATATTTCATTTGCTTTGTTATATAATTCTGCTGCTTTAATAATCTCTAGTTTGTTGGAGTTATTATCTGTAGAGCTAGTGTATAAATCTCCCAAGGTTTCGGTATAATAGCTTGATTTCCTTGGAATAACACTTAGAGTGCTATCTATCAATTCTTCATCTAATTCGGCGATAGTAGACTTAATAAATTCTACATCAACTTTTCTCATTAAATCGGTAAAAGATTGTCTAAGAAAAAATCTTTTTTTAAGAAAGCTGTTTTTGTGATTCTGCTCTAAATTCTCCTCCATTTTTTCTACTATCTCTTCAACAGAAAGATTCTTATTAAAAACATAAACACCTCCTAGTTCAATAGCTTTAGGTTGTATATAAATAATGCTGTCCAATAAATTTTCATAGGTAAAACCTGTTTTTTTATAGCCCAAACTTGTAATGTAAATGGAATCTAATTTTTGCGTAGTACTATCTATGGCAAAACTAAACTTGCCTTCTTCGTTAGAAATTACACCTTGGTTTTTACCAAATTGGATGGTAGCATAGGGAATAGGTATTTTGGTTTTTCCGTCTACTATCTTTGAAGAAATAGTCTGACTTTGAATACAAATACTCGAAAAAGCTAAAGCAAAAAAAGGGATTAGTTGATTTAATTTCATGAAACTCGTTTTGTGATAATGAATACTATATTTAAGACGCTTTTTTTATTAATAGGGTTGTTTTATGAGTTGATTATGTTTTTTTATTTAGGTACTTTAAACATTTTATACATATAAAAAAAAGGACCAATTGTTAGTGTTACTACTAATAAAATGATTAACCAACCAATATTAAAGCCGGTTATTCCTTTAGCTAATAAAATAGTGTGCAATGAAATTATTAGAAATAGTAAGGCTATTATAAGATTAATATATATGAGCATTCGTATACTCATTGCATAAAGTATTGGAGCGTTTTTTTCTGTAACTTTTGTGGGATAGTTATAATTCCATGGTTTCATTTTTGTAGCAATCAGGGTCATACCATAAAACATAATTAAATTTAATAAAGGCATAGCCCAAATATCATTTTTACTACCAAAACCATCTGCTTTTCCAGCTAAATTGAAATGTGTAGCAATTGTATCGGGCAGTTCATAGAAAAAAGATAAGACTAAAATAAAATGTAAGGCTACAAGACCCCTCCCTGCTAGAATTATCTTTCTATCAGTAGCATTAGGTGTAATGTCAATTTTAGGATTGCTTTTAAACATCTTATTTAATCTTGTTACTATTTTCTATTAGACTAGTTTTTTATAAAAATATGCCTACATCTTAATATGTGCTCTTAATCTTATCATAAAAACGTAGTTTTGCAGCTTTATAAGGTAAATAATGCAGTTACATACAGTTTTAGAGCAGGCAGTTAAGAAAGCAGTTACTACTATTTATAGTGAAGAATTACCAGCGGTCGAATTTCAACCTACACGTAAGGATTTTGAAGGAGACGTTACGGTAGTTGTTTTTCCAATGTTGCGTGTGGTAAAGGGTAACCCTGTTCAGATAGGAACTCAAATAGGAGAATACCTTGTTAAAAATGTGGCTGAGGTTTCAAAATTTAATGTAGTTAAAGGTTTTTTAAACCTTGTAGTTGCAGATGAGTTTTACCTTAATTTCTTTGATTCTATATCTAAGACAGCAAACTATGGATATGCGGCTGTAAATTCTAAAGATGCTGTGATGGTAGAGTATTCCTCGCCAAATACCAACAAACCATTGCATTTAGGACATATTAGAAATAATCTTTTAGGTTATTCTGTTGCAGAAATTTTAAAAGCAGCGGGCCATAAGGTCTACAAAACACAAATTATTAATGACCGTGGTATTCATATTTGTAAAAGTATGTTGGCTTGGCAAAAATTTGGTAAAGGAGAAACACCAGAATCTTCGGGCTTAAAAGGAGACCATTTGGTAGGCAAATATTATGTGGCTTTTGATAAAGCCTATAAGGAAGAAATTCAAGAAATACTATCAGAAGGAAAGGATAAAGAAGTTGCAGAAAAAGAAGCTCCAATACTTATTGAAGCCAAAGAAATGCTACGTAAATGGGAAAATGGCGATGATGAGGTTGTGGCACTTTGGAAAAAGATGAATGAGTGGGTATATGAAGGTTTTGAGACTACCTATAAGAATATGGGGGTCAATTTTGATACTTTGTATTACGAAAGCGATACTTATCTTTTAGGTCGTGATGTGGTTAAAGATGGTCTTGAAAAAGGAGTGTTCTTTAAAAAAGAGGATGGTAGCGTTTGGATAGATTTAACGGACGATGGATTAGATGAAAAAATAGTACTTCGTTCAGACGGTACAGCTGTATACATGACACAAGATATAGGTACTGCGATACAACGTGTTACGGACTTTACCGATATTAATGGAATGGTATATACTGTTGGCAACGAACAAGATTATCATTTTAAGGTATTGTTTTTAATATTAAAAAAGTTAGGATATAGCTGGGCAGATAAATTATACCACTTAAGCTATGGAATGGTAGATTTACCCTCTGGTAAAATGAAGAGTAGAGAAGGTACTGTTGTTGATGCAGACGATTTAATGGATAGCATGACAGCTACTGCAGCATCAATATCTGAAGAGTTAGGAAAGCTAGACGGATACTCTAATGATGAAAAACAGAAGCTTTATAAAACGATAGGGCTTGGGGCTTTAAAATATTATATTCTTAAAGTAGACCCTAAAAAACGTATTCTTTTTAATCCCGAAGAGTCGGTAGATTTTCAAGGTAATACAGGGCCATTTATTCAGTATACCTATGCTAGAATACAATCTATTCTTCGTAAAGCAGATAATAATGAGGTCTCGACTGCGCTCGACCAGACATTAAAATTGCATGAAAAAGAGAAAGCACTTATAAAACAATTACAATTGTTTCCTGAAACAGTACAATTGGCAGCTACAAATTATAGTCCGGCTTTAATTGCTAATTACACTTATGATTTGGTAAAAGAATTTAATTCTTTTTACCAGCAAGTATCTATTTTAGGAGAAGAAAATGAACAGAAAAAAGCGTTTCGAATAGCGCTTTCGCAAAAAGTAGCCCAAGTAATAGCAGCTTCTTTTAGGTTATTAGGAGTAGACGTCCCTAAACGTATGTAATGGAAGGTTTATCTGAGGCAGAAAAACAAGTAGCCGCAATAACCCTTATTGTTGGTTTACTATTTGTTTTTGTAAAGGTTGTTTATGAACGTGTAATGCATGAGCGATTTACTTTTTTTAACCTTTTTCATCCTGTTAAACCCATAAGCAGTAAAGAGCGTAATTTTATAGCTAGTTTTTTAGTTCCTTTTCAAACATTTAATTCCGAACAAAGAAGACGTTTCTTAAAACGTTTTGCATGGTTTAAATCTAAAAAGGCTTTTGTTTTTTATGGCGAAATAGAAAACAAAGAAGAAATAAAGGCTTACGTTTCTGCTTCTGCCATTTTAGTAACAATGGGTTTAAAAAACTATAAGTTTCAAAACACAATAGCTAGAATAATTGTGTATCCATCGCAATACTTTTCTAATATTAGTAAACAGCATCATTTAGGAGAATACAATCCTAGATTAAAGACTTTAGTATTTTCGGCAGACGATTTAAAGCAAGGTTTTAAAATACCTAACGACAATATAAATTTGGGCATACATGAGGTTGCTCATGCCTTATTGTTTGAAAATAATTCTAGAGCTACTTGGCAATCGAGAAAGTTTAGCGTTGGGGTAAAAAAATTAAGAAGCCTTTTTGATGAAAAAGGTTTTAAGGAGCGTATTAATTCATCTACACATATACGTGATTATGCTAAAACCAACTTTGTTGAGTTTTTTGCAGTACTCTTAGAAAGCTTTTTTGAAAGCCCAGAAGGCTTAAAACAAGAGTTTCCTAAAATCCATTTTTACCTGTCTAAAATGCTAAATGTTTAGTTTTCTATTAAAACCTAATTCTAAAATTTAAATTGGGAGTTGCCCCTAAAGAACTATTTAGTACAGTTTCAATCTCATTATTTTCGGTAACTCTGTAGTATTGATTTAAGATGTTTCTTCTGTTAGTTAGATTTATGATAGAAAAACCAGTACTCGCCTTTATATTACTATTGATGTTGAAATTGTAATTTATGGATGCATCTGCCCTAAAAAATTCGGGTAAACGGCTACTATTTGGTGCTTGAAAGTTAATTCTATTCGGAAAAAAAGAAGTGTCTAATGCTAAATCTCCTTCTAAGGGTTCAGTAAAAGGTCTACCGGTTCTATAATTGATAGTAGCGCCTAAGGTTAGATTTTTAATACTGTACGTACTTGCTAAGGTTAAGTTATGACTTATATCTAGGTTGTTAGGAAATGTGCTTGGTATAATACTGTCAAAAGTATAGTCATTTTTATTATACGTGTAGCTTAACCAACTACTATAATTAGCTCCTTTCTTATTAATTAAAAATTCTAAGCCTTTAATTTGGTAACTGCCTATTTCGCCATTAAATTGGTTTTCGTTTTGGAAACCTTGCGTTCTAGTACTAATACCTTCTACTTCTTTGTAAAAACCCTCTAAACCTATGTATAATGAGTTTTTATCATAATTAATTCCAATTGAAGCTTGTTTGCTTTCAGTGATAGGTAGTTCATTGTTATCAGAAAGTATCCAACGGCGTTTTTCTATGCCCAAAAAGTTCTGTTCTAAGTCTACAATTTGATTTGTAGTTTGACTTTTAAACTCCCCCAACAATTGGACTCTTAGATTTTCTGTTAACCTATAATTTATATTTAATCTAGGCTCTAGTATAAACTCTTTAAATGATGCCCCAAAGCTTGGTAAATTTTCGATAAAGTTTAAACGTAATCCACCATCGACAATTATTTTTTTGTCTAATGTCTTGTAAGTTAATTGAGTGTAAGGTGCATTTATTCTAATAACTCCTTTAATTTCACTACTAAAATTTGGCTCGGTTATACTAGTAAAATTTCGTATTCCGGTTTCAATAAATTGATATCCGTTTTGCCAATTGAGAGTATTAGAAATGAGAAATGTACTGTTTAGCTTAATAGCATTTTCTTCAATATTGTTAGTTTGTTGAAGTTGTTGTATTAGATTAGGAAAAAAGCTTTCGGCATTAAGGTTGTAATTAGAATAATAAATATTTGCATGGGTAGAAAACCTATCCGTCCAATTACTATGTAGTTGCAAGCCAATTGAAGTATTAGTCTGATCTAAAAAACTTTGTGATGTTTCATTGGCATCTAAATTGGTTTCTACATATTCTAAATCGTTGGCAATATTGATAAAATTGATGCGTAACTTTTGATTTTCATTAATGTCATAGAGCAATTTACCTGTAAAGTCATAGAATAAAAAATTAAGGTCTCTATCAAAATTCTCATCTATAGTTTGGTTTTGTAAGTTCTGTATTTCAGAATCTTGAAAAACACGCTCAATAAAACTATCGTATGTTGGTGTATTTAAAAAATCGGTAATAGAACGGCGCGTTGAAAATTGAAATGCGACTTTATCAGTAATATTAAATTGCCCATAAACATCTCCACTAATTAGGTTTAAACCCGCTCCACCAAAGAAAGAATCTTCAATATCATTTTTAGTTTCTAAGCTAATAACGCTACTTACACCGTCGCCATATTTAGAAGGGGTGCCGTTTTTATAAAGCGTTGCTTTATCTGTTAAATAAGGGTTGAAGGCCGAAATTAAACCAAAAAAATGCCCCGATTGATACATTTTAATTCCATTCCAAAGTATTAGGTTTTGGTCGTTGGTTCCGCCACGCACATTAATATCAGAAACAGTTTCGTCAATGCTTTTAACACCTGGCAGAGCTTGTACAGATTGTAAAATATCAGGTTCAATTAGCCCAGGTAGTATACCTAATTCACTAGTATTTAAGGTAATGCTTGCATCTGCTTGTTTTACCAATCCAGAAGTTAAAAATTGATAGACAACCACTTCTTCTAGCTCTTCTAAATTTTGAGATAAAAGAATAGTTGGGCATTCGCCTTTATTTACTATATCTTCTACAGAAATATATTTGGTGGTATAACCTAAATAACGAATTTTAAGTAATGCTGTTCTGGGTACATCAACTAATGTGAAATTGCCATCAGTATTAGTAATTATAACATCTTCGCTTCCTAAAATTTCAATGGTTGCTCCAGGGATTGTGTTTTCTTCATAATTATCAAAAACATTTGCACAAATTGTTACTAAAGGTTTTTTTGTTAGGGTATAGTAGCGGTCATTTAATTTTTCAATTTTTAGTTTAGTTTGATTTTCTAAAGCTGATAAAATTAAATGTAGCTTACTAAAATTAGGTTTAGTAATAAGAATATCTTGTACATCTTGGTCAACAAAAGAAAACTTAACATCGTAGGTGTTTTCTAATGTACTTAAATATAGTTTAAGGGTAACTTTTTCATTTTCTTGTGACAAAACTAGTTGTGTTGACACCAAAAAAAGAAGTGTAAAGAAAAACTTGATTAAATTGCTATGGCGTGTTTTTGACATAGAAAAGCACATTATCGCCCTCTAACGTATAACTTATCTTAGAAGGAGTACTTATACTTTCTAACGCAATTTTTATGGCTGTGTTGCTAAAAGTACCAGTAAATAGTTGCTCAGTATCAACATTTTCCGTTTTCACCTTAACATTAAATTGTCTTTCTAACTCGGCAAACACATATTTTAAGGGAATACTTTTAAAAGAACTTTCATTATTAACCCAAGAAGGTTGTCCGTTTTTTAATACGGTATCATCCATAATTTCACCATTAATAACAATAAAAGATGTTCCTGCTGGCAACTTTCTTTCTGTGTTTTTATAGCTTACACTTACCAAGCCCTCATAACAGGTAACCTCAAAAAATCCGTCTCTATTTTCAACATTAAATTGTGTTCCCAAAACGGCTATAGTACCTGCATCTGTAGCAACTGTAAATTTCTCACCTTTAGCAACTTTAAAAAAGGCTTCACCTTGGAGCGTAACATTTCTTTTTTCATTCCACTTTTTTTCATTGAAAGTGATTTTAGAATCTGCATTAAGTATTATTTCAGAATTATCAGGTAAGACAACCTCAGTAATTTCGGCATTTTGTGTCGTATAAGATTGGTCTAGTGAATTAATAAAGAAATAAGAACCAGTTAACAGAATTGCAATAGCTGCAGCCACTCTTATAAAGCCTTTAAAAGGGTTTAGTGCTATAACTTTTGTTTCTTTAGTCAATGAAGCGTTTTTAAAATCTTCATACGCTTTTTCTACATCAAATTTAGGAGCTTTTAGATGTTTGGTAGCTTCTTTAATTTTATTGTAAGAAGCGTATTCATCAGACTTTTTAAATTCTAATAACTCTTCTTCCGTGAGCTCATCATTGAGCCATTTTGCTAAGTAATTCTCTTGCATAACTTAATGCTTTACTATCTATAAACAATCTGTTTTATAAAAACCCTACTTCTAGTATGTTAAATTTTCTTCTGGTCAATACTATATTATTTCAAAAGAACTAAATACCATCAATTTTTTCTCGCAAACTTTTTAATGCCAAATGCATTCTTTTTTCGATAGCCTTTACACTAACACCTTCCATTTTTGCTATTTCAGCATATTTTTTACCATCAATCCTATTTAGTAAAAATGTAGTACGCTGGTTATCTGGTAAATCGTTTAGTGCATTGTCTAGCTTGTCTTTAAACTCTTTTTCTTCTAAAATAAATTCTGGAGATTCATTAGAAGTAGATTTAGAATGGATATCGGCATATTTTAATCGCACTTTTTCGGCTTTGATAACATTTAAATATAAATTATTTGCGACTGTATATATATAGGCTTTTGCTTTTTCTGGGCTTACTTTAGCACAATTTTCCCAAAGTTTTACAAAAGCTTCTTGCACAGCATCATTGGCTTTTTCTTCGTTTCCGAACTTATAATATATATAGTTGAAAACCGTTTTAGAATTAGCTTTAAAAACGGAACTAAAGATTTGTTCCTCGCAAACGTTGCTCATGTATATGGTATAGATTACGCATTCAAATATATTTTAAAAAAAATTAAAAGGAGATGGTAGGGTTTTTTTAAGATACGTTGTTTAGTAATAAATGAGTAATAAATAAAACCAAATCATTATGAAACAGATAATCAAAAATTTAATGTACACTGGGCTTTTTAGTTTAGCCTTAATTTTTAACTCTTGTCAAGAAGAGTTTGAAGAAATTATTGATGTTAACAATCAAGAAACAATTACAGCTAACTCTACAACTGCGAATCTTATAATAAACACGTCTGCTAATGACGGTTCTTTTGATAATATAGTAGATGGAGCAAGTTGTATTTCGATTAATTTTCCGTATACAGTAGAAATTGGAGGCGTTCAAATTACTATTGACTCTAGAGAAGACCTTAATTTAATAGAACAGATTTTTGACGAGTTTGAGAATGATGATGATATTTTAGAACTCATCTTTCCTATTGTAATTACACTCGAAGATTTTACAGAAATAACTATTGGAAACATAGAAGATTTACGTGAATTAATTGCCGAATGTAACGAAGGAGCTGATGACGATGATATTGAGTGTATAGATTTTGTCTATCCTATCACCTTATTTACTTTTAATATAGATAGGCAACAGACAGGTTCTTTTGTAATTAATAGTGATATGGAGCTTAGACGTTTCTTTGCAAATCTTGAAGATGACGATATTATAAGTGTCGATTTCCCTATAGCTTTAGAGAAATTTGATGGAACAGAAATTGTTGTTACTAATAATGCAGAATTAGCAAGGGCTCTAGAATTTGCTAAAAACGAGTGTGATGAGGATGACGATAATGATTTTAATGATGATGATTTTAGTTTAGAGCGATTAGATGCACTTTTAATCGAATGCCCATGGTTAGTAAGAGATATAAGAAGAGATGGTACTGATCAAACAGATCAATTTTTTGATTACTTGATGAACTTCACAGAAGATGGTGAAGTAGTGGTTAGAGATAGAGAAGGTAATATGCTTACTGGAACTTGGGGAACCAGTATAACTGATCGCGGTGTGCTATTAGATTTAGAATTTGATGTTCTTGCTAGTTTTAGCTTACAATGGTTGGTGTATGATATTGGTG
>CAZLUS010000022.1:10044-23513 GCA_964562775.1 uncultured Flavobacteriaceae bacterium
GAATTTGATGTTCTTGCTAGTTTTAGCTTACAATGGTTGGTGTATGATATTGGTGATGGTAGAATAAAACTCTTTGGAGATGATAACAACAGAATTATTTTAAAACAATCTTGTGATGACAATGGGTCAAACGAATGTAATCCAGCAGTAGTAGCAGAATATTTAGAAAGTGGATGTGTTTGGCAAATTGCAGATACAGATCTTGATATAGATTTTGACGGAACTATTGATTTTTCAAATAGAAATATTCATGCATTCCTTAACAATGGTGCTTTTGCAGACGAAGGAAATTGGGAAGTAACCGATCAAGGACTTCGATTTAATAATTTAATTGATAGAATAGGATTATTAGCTGGTGATTGGATTATTGTTGAATGTAGCGAAACTAGAATTAAACTAGAAAATTCTAACGGGCGTTTCGTAGTACTTGAAAAGAATTGTGATATAGATGTACCCACATTAGATTCTTTAAGAAGCATTTTAAGGGAATGTGAGTGGGTTATTAGATCTGTTAGGGCTCAAGGTGTTGAAATTGATAGACTCTTGGGATATGAATTTTCATTTTTACCTGATGGTGTTGTTACTTTGAGTAATGGTGTTGTTACTTCAGAAGGTACTTGGGAAGTAGGTTTGAATGATGACGAAATCCCATCGTTACTAATTTCTATTGGAGATGAGTCTGGTGTAAACTTTGATTGGCCGCTTAGAGATTTATTGAATGACCGTTTAAGATTTGAAGTAGAGGAGATAGGATATTCATTAGTATTGCAACGTGTTTGTGATGATAATGCCAGCGATAGTGATGTTCCCGAAATTAGGAATATTTTACTTGGTGGACAATGGATTATCACCACGTTTGAAGTAAACGGTGATAATATGATAGCTGCTTATGATGGCTTTGACTTTAACTTTTCAAATATGAATCAAGTTGAAGTATCGGTTAATGATGATTTAGTATCGCTCGGTCTATGGAGGGTATTGAGAAATGCTGATGATAATCTTAAACTTTTCTTGAATTTTAGTGATCCAGGTAACAATTTTGCTCCATTAACAGCAGCCTATTATATACAGGAATTTACTTCTGATAATATTGTATTAGTCTTTGAAAGTGAAATAGAAACCAAGGTTTTGGTTTTTGAACGACGATAATAGACGATAATAATAGTTACCCCAATATTTTTATTAAAGGACGGTCCAACCCAAAGGCCGTCCTTTTTTATATGACCTTCTATTTTATTCCTAATCAGGATAATTTTTAGTGTGAATTCATGTTTATATCTTACCTATTTTCAAACATTCGCAATCCACCATTAATCCTTAAATTTGTGCTTCTTCAAAAAATGATGAAAGCCCATGTTTGATAATTTAAGCGAAAAACTAGATAAAGCCTTACATGTACTTAAGGGACACGGTCAAATTACCGAAATTAATGTTGCAGAGACCTTAAAAGAAGTTCGGAGAGCATTACTAGATGCCGATGTTAATTTTAAAACTTTAGTTTTCGAAAAAGCAATGTAAAATTTTCCTCAAATTCTTTTAAAAAGGGCAATCTGTATAGATTGCCCTTTTTATTTTTTATTACTATTACGAAGCTATTTTTGTGAGGGGTAATCCAACAGTTATTATTAAATTTGTGCTTCTTCAAAAAAGAATTTAACGCATGTTCGATAATTTAAGCGAGAAACTAGACAAAGCCTTACATGTACTCAAGGGACATGGTCAAATAACGGAAATTAATGTTGCAGAAACTTTAAAAGAAGTCCGTAGGGCTTTATTAGATGCCGATGTTAATTTTAAAATAGCCAAAGAATTTACTAGTGTTGTAAAAGAAAAGGCATTAGGGCAGAATGTATTAACTAACCTACAACCAGGTCAGTTAATGGTTAAAATCGTTAAAGATGAATTAACCACCTTAATGGGCGGTGATGCCGAAGAGTTAAATTTAACTGGCAGCCCTTCGGTTATTTTAATGTCTGGTTTACAAGGTTCTGGTAAAACTACCTTTTCGGGTAAGTTAGCTAATTATCTTAAAAATAAGAAGACAAAAAAGCCATTGTTAGTAGCGTGTGATGTATATCGTCCTGCGGCTATTGACCAATTACATGTAGTTGGGGAACAAATAGGTGTTGAGGTATACTCTAATAGGGAACAAAAAGACCCAGTTAAAATAGCTAAAGAAGGTGTTGCGCATGCTCAAACTATTGGTGCTAATGTAGTTATTATTGATACCGCTGGTCGTTTAGCGGTAGACGAAGAAATGATGAATGAGATTTCTAACATTCATAAAACCATCAATCCAGAAGAGACATTATTTGTAGTTGATTCTATGACTGGGCAAGATGCGGTAAATACGGCAAAAGCCTTTAATGATATATTAAACTTTGATGGGGTTATTCTAACAAAGTTAGATGGTGATACCAGAGGTGGTGCAGCAATTTCTATTAAATCTGTAGTAGATAAACCCATTAAGTTTATTGGTACAGGAGAGAAAATGGAAGCTATTGATGTTTTCTACCCTTCCCGTATGGCAGAACGTATTTTAGGGATGGGTGATGTGATTTCACTGGTAGAGCGTGCACAAGAGCAGTTTGATGAAGAGCAGGCACGTAAAATTCAAAAGAAAATTGCTAAAAATCGTTTTGGTTTTGATGACTTCTTAAGTCAAATTCAGCAGATTAAGAAAATGGGTAATATGAAAGACCTTATGGGTATGATACCCGGTGCTGGTAAAGCATTAAAAGGTTTAGATATTGATGATGATGCATTTAAACATATAGAAGCTATTATTCATTCCATGACACCAGACGAGCGGTCAAACCCTGCAAAATTAAATTCTAGCAGAAAAAAACGTATTGCTGATGGTAGTGGTAGAACAATACAAGATGTAAATCAGCTTTTAAAGCAATTTGAGCAAATGAGTAAAATGATGAAAATGATGCAAGGCGGAGGCGGCAAAAAGATGATGCAAATGATGCAAAACTTACGCGGATAATTTAAAAATAATTAATGGAAATTTTAGACGGAAAAAAAGTATCTAACGATATAAAAAAAGAAATTACAGCTGAGGTTGAACAAATGAAAGCTAGAGGCGAAAAAGTCCCTCATTTAGCAGCCGTTATTGTTGGTAACGATGGTGCAAGTTTAACTTATGTGGGTAGTAAAGTTAGGTCTTGCGAACGTATTGGTTTTGAGTCTACATTAATTAAAATGCCAAGCACTACATCGCAGGTAGAATTACTTAAAAAAATAGAAGAATTAAACCAAAATGATGCTATTGATGGTTTTATTGTTCAATTGCCTTTGCCAGAACAAATAGACACCCAAGCTGTAATTATGGCTATTAATCCAGATAAAGATGTAGACGGTTTTCACCCTACAAATTTTGGAAAAATGGCTTTGGATATGAGTACATTTATTCCAGCTACACCCTTTGGTATCTTAGAACTTTTAGAGCGTTATAATATAGAAACCCAAGGCAAACGAACAGTTGTAATAGGACGCAGCCATATTGTAGGTAGGCCTATGAGTATATTAATGGGGCGCAAGGGCTGGCCTGGTAATTGTACTGTGACTCAAGCGCATAGTCGCACTAATAACCTTGATGCAATAATAGCAGAAGCAGATATTGTTATCTCTGCTCTTGGCATACCAAATTTTATAAAGGCGCACATGGTAAAAGAAGGTGCTGTGGTTATAGATGTAGGAATAACTCGTGTGCCAGATGAAACTAGAGAAAGAGGGTATTATATTACAGGTGATGTAGATTTTGAAAATGTAAGTAAAAAAGCATCATATATTACTCCAGTACCTGGCGGAGTAGGACCAATGACTATTGCAATGCTGTTAAAAAATACCTTATTGGCAAGAGAAAGACATAGAGCTAATAATTAAGTCTTTAGTTTTTGGTTTCGTGTTTAGGATTAAAAATTTGTATCTTTTAATTCTAAATTTCAACCAACCATGAAAATTTTACCCTTCCTGCTTTTTGTAGCTTTAATCGTCTTAAATTCATGCAATAAGATTGATGAAAACAACAATAATATCACTATTTCTTTTTCAGAAAAGGCTAGTAACAAAGCCTTAGATGGTCGTTTACTGCTAATGCTTTCTACTAATAATGAGAAAGAACCTCGTTTTCAAATAAATTCTGGTTTAACTGCGCAAATTGTTTTTGGGGTTGATGTAGAAAATCTAGAAGCTAATCAAGAAATAAATTTTGATAATTCGGTTTTTGGATTTCCATATACAAGCCTTAAAAATATACCGCCTGGAGACTACTATGTTCAAGGCTTATTACATACCTACCAAACTTTTAATTTAGAAACTGGACATACCGTAAAATTACCTATGGATAATGGGGAAGGACAACAATGGAATCGTTCTCCAGGAAATTTATATAGCGAACCATTTAAAATTACTATTGGTCAACATGGTATCCAAGACTTGAAAATTTCAATGGATAAGGTGATTCCTCCAATTGAAGAGCCAGAAGATACCGAGTGGATTAAACACATAAAAATAAAATCAGAAAAGCTTTCAAAGTTTTGGGGTAGAGATATGTATTTAGGAGCACATGTGTTATTGCCAAAAGGTTTTGACGAGCATCCGGAAGCTAAATATCCTTTAATGGTTTTTCAAGGCCATTTTCCTTCGGATTTTGGCGGGTTTAAAACCACCTCGCCAGACCCAAATATGGAACCTGAATACTCAGAACGTTTTAATGTGGATGGATATAATATCATTCAGGAACAGGAAGCATATGATTTTTATAAAAGATGGAATGAACCAGATTTCCCTCGTTTCTTAATAATTGAAATTCAACATCCAACGCCATATTATGATGACTCTTATGCTGTTAATTCTGCTAGTCAAGGACCTTATGGTGATGCAATTACTTATGAGCTAATACCGCATATTGAAAAAGAATTTCGAGGTATGGGAGAGGGTTGGTCAAGATTTCTATATGGTGGTTCTACAGGAGGGTGGGAGGCTTTGGCAGTACAAGTAAAATATCCTGAAGAATATAATGGCTGTTTTGCTGCATGCCCAGACCCTATAGATTTTAGTGCATATTGTTTAACTAATATCTATGAAGATAAGAATGCGTATTACTATGAAAGTGAGAATAAAAAATTAGAAGTTCCTGCACGTAGAGACTATTTAGGTCAAATAAGCTCTACAATAAAAGATGAAAACCATTTAGAATTGGTTTTAGGAACAAAATCTAGGTCTGGACAACAATGGGATATATGGGAGGCTACGTATTCTCCACAGAATGATGAAGGATATCCAGAACGAATTTGGGATAAAAAGACAGGAGATATTAATCCAGAAGTTGCGGAATATTGGAAAGAAAATTTTGATTTAAGATATATTTTGGAACGTGATTGGGATAAGTTAGGTGATAATCTGAAAGGAAAAATACATATCTATTGCGGGGATATGGACAACTACTACTTAAATAATGCAGTATATCTAATGGAAGATTTTTTAGAGCAAACTACAGATCCATATTATGAAGGTGAAGTACTTTATGGAGATAGAGCAGAACATTGCTGGAATGGAGACCCTAAACTACCTAACCATATTACAAGAATGCGATATAATAGCATGTATGTTCCAAAAATTATGAAACGGATTGCTGAAAATGCTCCAGCTGGTGCAGATTTAACAAGTTGGAGATATAAATAATAGCTTAAATCAATATCTAGATGGAAAAATAGGAGTTTTATAAGTTAATTACTTAGCAAAAAGTTGTTCCATATCTCTAAAGGCTTTAAACTCTAAGGCATTACCAGCAGGGTCTAAGAAAAACATAGTGGCTTGTTCGCCAACTTCACCTTTAAACCTAATATAAGGTTCAATAATAAAATTCACACCTTTAGCCTGAAGCTCTTTTGAAAAAGAATCAAAGGTTTCCCATGCAAGTATAACACCATAGTGTGGTACAGGTACGTTTTTTCCATCTACGCTATTCGTATGTAATGCTTCTTCAGATTTTGGTTTATAATGAATCACTAGTTGGTGGCCAAAAAGGTTAAAATCTACCCAATGGTCACTACTCCTGCCTTCTTCACAATTAAGTACTTCCTTATAAAACTGACGACATTCAGCTAAATTATGAACTGGAATTGCAATATGAAATGAGGTTATAGCAGTTGTCATTTAAGGGTCATTATTTTATAGTATAAAAATAGTTATTACTTTAGGATATAAGAAATTCTACGATTTGATTGTTGACTTCATCTTGATGCATAGAATGCCCTAATCCAGTAGTGGAAATCAATCTACTCCCTTTCCAATGTTTTTGAACTTTAACTGAGGCTTCATAAGGCACCTGTACATCTTCTTTGTCATGAAAGAGTAATCCTTTCTTAGTATTTTCTTTTACAAAAATTGCACTTGAAAATTCATGAAAATGAAAGCCTAGCCATTCTTTTAATCTACGATTTAAAGCATCTTTAACCTTATTGTTGAATTTTAGAAGACCTTGATAGTGCTCCATAAATTGTTCAAAATCGCAAGGAGAGCCAATGGTTACTATTTTTTCTACAGTTGATTCTGGATTTAGATAATGGTCATATAGGGTAGTCATGCCACCAAGAGAATGTGCAACTATATGGGTGGGTTTATGTTTTTCCATCATAAACCTTGAAGAAATGGCATATAAGGGAACATACAACCTATTGCCAGAGGAATACCCATGACCAGGGGCATCAAAAGCTATAATATTAAAATCCTGTTCTTTTAGTTTTTTAATAAGATTTCTCCATCTAAAGGTGTTACTCTCCCAACCGTGCAAAAGTAGAACAGTAGGTCCATTTCCTGACCAGTGATAGGTTTGTACTTTATGCGCTCCAATAGTTTCAATAGTAAGTTTTGCTTTATCTAAAAACCCTTTTTGTATTGGTTTAACACGACCTTTTCTTATAGTACAAAAAACATCAAAAGCTTTTAAAGCTGTTTTTTTAGGGCTAAAAACAACCATTAGATTAAATAGCTTTCCGTAAAATATAGGAATGATGTTGGTAAGTAGTTTTTTCATACGGTTACTTTTTGTAACTTACTCTTTTATAGAAACTAAAAATACATATTCCTTTTGTAAAAAAAAAGAGGTCTCTATGTATAAACTAAGTGTGTTTATGGAAACTATTACTGAAAATCAGAAAGTTAGAACGATTAAAAAAATAGAAAAAATGTTTGGGCACATAGATTACAAGAACCCCCCTGAACTATGCCCAGTAAGAGATGTAATGTCTGTAGCTTCCGATCAATGGAGTACTTTGATTATTTTATGGTTGGGTTATTTTCAAACGCTTCGTTTTAATAAGCTTAAGAAATATGTCTATGGTATCTCTAATAAAGTGCTGAGTCAACGCTTAAAGGTTTTAGAAGCAGACGGATATATTTCTAGAAAGGTCTATCCAGAAGTGCCTATTCGTGTAGAATATAAATTAACAGAATTTGGACAGTCCTATGTAGAACTTTTGTTAGAACTTACCGAATGGATGCAAAAAAACAGTCCAAAAGTACTAGCGAATAGGGAGAAATATGGTATAGTTTAATTTTATATCGAAATACTTTTGGGCTGAATATAAATATGATTTATCTAGTTCCATCCAATCATAAGATATTTAATTTTAGCTTCACCAGGTATTTGAACTTCTTCAATAGTTGAAGTACCATATCTTAAATTGCCAGGTAACTCCGATTTATCAATAGTAAAATACAAATCGCTTTCTTTTACAAAAATCACAATACTATTAAATGTTGTAGTGATTTTTTTAATAGTGTAATTATCTTTTATGTCTTTAAAAGTACTATTTAGGCTAATCCCATTATTTGTAGAAAAGCGTTCGTCAAAAACACGAACGTTTTCAATTACTGGAATACTGTCATTACTTGGCGTAATTGTAAGTAGGTGTTTACCACCTTTTTCAAAAACTTTTACTTTTTGGTATGCTATACCTATTTTAGAATTAAAGGTGTCTTTTACAATAGAGTCATCTGCATAAATAAGATCTAAATCTCTAGCCAAACTAATTTTATAGAGTTTGCCTATGCCATCTTTTGTAATTAAAAATGTGGTGTCCTTTTCTTTGCAAGCAATTACTAGGAAAGCAAAAAAACTAAAAACTATAAAATACTTTTTCATTAAAATGGGGTTTAAAATTTAAGTTTACTATCGGATTACTTTTTTCATAACCCCAAGAACACCACGTATAAAAGTAGCACTTGTTAGTACTTTAATAATTGGATTCATTCGCGTACTTTTTCTTTTTGTCGAAGTTCTTTTTGATGAAGTTCTTCTTGCAGTAGGTTTTTCTTTTTCTGCTACTTTCTCCGCTTTTTCTATTTTTTCATTAAGAATTTCATAGGCACTTTCTCTATCAATCTCATCGTTATATTTTTCAACGAGTTTAGATTGTTTTATGACCTCTTTTAGTTCATTGTTTGTGAGTACATCCATTCTGCTCATTGGTGCTCTAAGCAATGTAGCTGCAAGCGGAGTAGGACGGCCTTTCTCATCTAAGGCAGAAATTAATGCTTCTCCAATACCTAAAGAAGTCAACATTTCTTTAGTATCATAAAATTCTGAATCTGGATAATTTTCTGCTGTAAGCTTAATCGCTTTTCTGTCTTTAGCCGTAAAAGCACGTAAGGCATGTTGTACTTTTAATCCAAGTTGCGATAATACAGCATCTGGAACATCTGTAGGATTTTGGGTTACAAAATAAAGCCCAATTCCTTTAGAACGAATTAGCTTTACAATACTTTCAATTTGGTCTAATAATGCTTTTGAAGCTTCTTTAAATATTAGATGCGCCTCATCAATAAACAAAACAAGTTCTGGTTTGTCGCTATCTCCTTGCTCAGGAAAACTAGCATAAATCTCTGCTAATAAGCTTAACATAAAAGTTGAGAACAGTTTAGGCTTATCTTGTATGTCTGTTAATCGTATGATATTGATAAAACCTTGTCCGTTTTTATCAATTCTAGTTAGATCGTCTACTTCAAAAGATTTTTCACCAAAAAAGAGGTCAGCACCTTGCTGCTCTAGTTCTATAATTTTTCTTAAGATTGTTCCTGTAGAATTAGTAGACAATCTACCATATTCTTTTTGGAATTCTTTTTTGCCTTCATTTGTAGCATACTGTAAGACTTTTTTAAAATCTTTAAGGTCTAAAAGAGGTAATTTATTATCATCACAATATTTAAAAACAACAGCTACAATACCTTCTTGAGTGGGAGTTAAGTCTAAAATTCTAGAAAGTAAAATTGGCCCAAATTCAGAAACGGTAGCTCTAAGTCGCACACCATCTTGATCAGAGAGTGATAGAATTTCAACAGGAAATCCTTTTGCAGTAAACGGAAGTCCAATGGCTTCATGACGTTCGTCTATTTTTACGTGCCCTGGGCTTGCTTTAGCAATACCACTTAAATCGCCTTTTAAATCCATTAATAGAACTGGAATACCTTTATCAGAAAGATTTTCGGCAATTATTTGCAAGGTTTTTGTTTTTCCTGTTCCTGTAGCACCAGCAATTAAGCCATGCCGGTTTAAAGTTTTTAAGGGAACCTTTACAAAAGCTTTATTTATAGTTTCTCCATCTACCATAGCTGCCCCCATTGTTATGAAGTCTCCTTTGGTAGTATATCCCTTTTCTATATGTGCAAAGAATTTCTCTTTGTTGCTCATTACTTTCAATTTAAGATAAAAATAGGGTAATTTTACCCAATTCTAAAAATGATACTATGAAACAATTTCGTTTTTTTCTCTATTGTATTTTCTGCTTAGGAATTCTTGCAAATTCATATGGGCAAGATAAAACTGAAATCATTTTTCATAAAGCTGAAAACCCTGAAAGAAATAATGCACCTTTTAGTGAAGTTGTGCAAGCTGGAAACTTATTTTTTCTTGCTGGTCAAATAGGAATGGATAGGTCTGTGGGCAAGTTAGCTGAAAACGGTATTAAAGGTGAAACCGAACAGGCTATAAAGAATATTCAAGGAGTTTTAGAATATCACGGACTTAGTATAGATAACGTAGTAAAATGTACTGTAATCTTAAGTGACATAAATGACTTTAAAGCTTTTAATGAAGTCTATGTAAAATACTTTACAAAAAAGCCAGCTCGTACTACCTATGCTGCTGCTGGTTTAGCAGTTGGCGCAAAAATTGAAATTGATGTTATTGCTGTAAAGTAACGGTATCTTTGTAGTATGAGTGAGCAAAATGTAATGGATTTAGTGGATAAGGGCGAAATGCTCCCTTTAATGGAAGAATTTTACACCATACAAGGAGAAGGTTTTTATAAAGGAACTGCTGCTTATTTTGTTCGTATTGGTGGTTGCGATGTAGGTTGCCATTGGTGTGATGTTAAGGAGAGTTGGAATGCCGATACACATCCACCAACAGACATAAAGCAAATAGTAGCTAATGCGGCTAACTACTCAAATACTATTGTAGTTACGGGTGGTGAACCCTTAATGTGGAATATGGCTCCATTAACCAATGCTTTAAAAAGCAGGGGACTTAATTTGCATATAGAAACCTCTGGAGCTTATGAGTTAACAGGTATTTGGGATTGGATTTGTCTTTCGCCTAAGAAAAACAAACTACCTACAGATACTATTTATCAAAAAGCTCATGAATTAAAAGTGATTGTTTATAACCGTCATGATTTAATTTTTGCCGAAGAGCAAGCAGAAAAAATAAACGCAAACTGTATTTTGTATTTACAACCAGAATGGAGTGTACGAGAAAAAGTAACTCCTTTAATTGTAGATTATGTAATGCGTAATCCTAAATGGAAAATTTCGTTACAAACCCATAAATATCTAAATATTCCTTAGCTTTAGATGTCTGTTGAAGGTCTTCCGCCATTACCAGAAAGGTCTAATCTACATTCAGGATCTAAAACAGGAACTATATCAGAATTACTTGAAGCAGCAGCATTTATTTCTAATTGTTCTAGCAGTTGATGACCATTTAAAGAACATTCAGATTTTAATCCTTGTTCTTTACCAAAAGAAATATTTTGTCTTATAGAAGGTAGATTAAAACTAAGTTGTGCTAGCATTAAACAACCAGGCACATTGCAATGGTTATTACCAACAACATTTCCATTGTCATCTGTAGTAGTGTCTTCATGGTCATTAATAGCTACTGTTCCTAGGTTAACTAAACCCATTAAATGCCCAAATTCATGATTTAAAGTAGCACCTTCAATATCAGTTGCAGTTACAACATTACTATTACTTGCAAGAGCTATTATTGTTGACTCGTATATAACCATAGAGGTATTTCTATAAACAGCTCCTAAAGTAACTAGACCTTCATCTAAATCATCGTTTTCAGATGGAGCATCAGCAAAATAAATATAAACACCTAGATTATCTCCGTCATTGTAGACTGTTCTGTTTTCTATTTCTAAATCTGAAATTTCTTGTAAAGTTAAGTCTGCTTCTTGAGGTGAAGGAAGTTCAGTAAAAACAAGGTTAATATTTTCTTTAAAGGAGTGTAGTTGTAAAAAATCTTCAAAGCCATCTATTGCTTCTTGTGTAGGGCGAAAACCTTGTACAAATGCTATTTCAACAGTAATACTACTAAAATTGTTGTTCGATAGAATATCGTTAGCAGAAGAACCTGTTGCTTGAAAATTTTCTGGAAATAACTCTATTGGGCTTTGAGGTCCTCCAGATTGGTCGTCATCGGTTAATACAATATCGTCGTCGGAACTATTACATGCTAAGAATGCGATAAAAAAAAGGGATAAAAAGAAAATTGTGGACTTTTTCATAGTTTACGTAGTTCTAATATTTTAAACGCATTATTTCTTTTTCTATTATTACTTAACTGTAAGTCTAGCTAAATAGTCGTAATGTTTACCTTCACTTACAAGTTCACAGTTAAAATTTGTTAATTCAGAGGCATTTTCTAAAGTCTGATAATCTATATATAACCATTCAAAAGGCTTACTTTTTCTATTTTTATATTGCATGGTAAATGTTACTTCACCATAATACGCCAGATTTTCTGGAATCCAATACCCGCCATCATTATCTTGCTCAAACATATAAATAATATCACTCGAATCTAATAAAATTTGACCATTAGGATTTAATAAAGTTTTAAAGTGTTTTAAATAGTCGTTTAAATGCTTAAGTTTTTCGCAGATACCAATTCCATTCATGAGTAAAAGTAGCGTGTCGTATTTTTTTTCTGAATAACTAAGGATATTACTTTGTATGGTGTTTTTTACTCCTCTTAATTTACATGTTTCTATGGCACCTTGTGAAATATCTAATGCTGTAACATCATATCCTTTTTTTTGAAGGTATAGGCTATGACTACCTGCTCCAGCTCCAATATCTAAGACATTCCCTTTACAAAATTGTAGTGCTTTTTTTTCTATAGCTGACATTGTATCAAACAATCTAAAAAGATAGGGTAGTGGAATACTATCTTCTTCATCTAATGAAGAAAAAGTTTTAATATCCTCTGTATATTTCCCTTTTTGATAATCTAAAAGTGCTTCGCCAAAAATATCCAAGCCTAAATTATTTGTATTTTAAGTCAAAGTTGCTTTTTTTTACCCTTATGAGACTAATTAAATCGTTTATTTTTTTTACAGCACTACTATTAACAATGCCATTAGTTGGGCAGGATGTTGATATGATTCCAAAAGTTTCTAAGTATTTAGAAAGTAATGGAACCCTAAAGCAATATAAAGATGCATATGCTGAACTTTTAAATTTAGTGGAAAAACAATTTCCAAAATCAGATAGAAATAGTAATGGTTGGCTGTATCTAGAACGTAACGAACAAAAGGCGTTAAATGAAATTCGAGATTTATTAGTGCCTATCTACGTGAATCATTTTAATAGTAAAGAACTTGCTGAAATGCAAGCTTTTTATGAAACTGAAGCTGGAATGCAGCTAGTTAAGGATAAGAATAAATTATCTGCTAAACAGACTAAAACTGTAGAAGATTTTTTTAACTCTAAAATTGGTCTTAAAATAAAAGAAAAACAGGAGGAGTTATCTACTGAAATTGCTGGTGTCTCTGAATATTGGAGTAGAGATTTATACCAAACAGCTGTTTTATTACTCAAGGAAGAATGAAAGAGCTTATAGAGGGATTACCTAAAAAAGCCGCTGATAAAAATGTAGAAAACAAAAAATTCTTTGTAAAACTAAAAAAGAGAACTCCTAAGAATTTAGATTATATAATGCAGGAGTTGCATGCAGAGGAATTTAAAAAAACAGATTGTCTTACTTGTGCCAATTGTTGTAAAACTACAGGGCCTTTGTTTACTAATGCTGATGTAGAACGTATTGCAAAACATTTTAGGCTAAAACCTGCTCTTTTTATAAAGCAGTATTTAAGGTTGGATGAAGATGATGATTATGTGCTACAACAAGTGCCTTGCGCTTTTTTAGGAGTAGATAACTACTGTAGTAT
>CAZLUS010000023.1:0-11222 GCA_964562775.1 uncultured Flavobacteriaceae bacterium
CCTCCAAAAGAAAAGGTGTGTACATTGACATTACTCTTACTCTTTTGATCTATATACGTATTATCAATTAAGGAAGCAGCACTAGCATCGTTTTGTATTTTATAGTAATCTACTATTGCATTTTGAGCTGCAAATATTTCTGTCACTGCATTTGTTAACACCTCATTTGATGTTAAACTTTGATGTCTTTCAATAATTTGCACCTCAGCATTTTCTTCAACCACAATTAAATTTCTAGGTTGTAATAATAATGAAGCTTCATTACCAGTAGCAAAATGTATAATCTCTACTGGTTTTTTAGGCATCTTATTTTTTGGAATATAGATGTAAGCTCCTTCTTTACTGAATGCAGTGTTTAAGGTGGTTAAGGATTCGTCTTTAGAAGCTACTTTATTAAAATAAACATCTATAACTGGTTGATACATTGGTTTTGTTAATGCAGAGCTCATTAAACAAATATCAACACCATCATGTGTGGTTTCTGATAAATAAGAACTATAAACTCCATCTACAAAAACAATTTTATAGGTGTCTATCTCATGTAAGAAATACCGTTTAACATCTTTATATTCTAAGGTGTTTTCTTTACTAGAAAAAATGCTAAAGTCTACTTTTTGTAGGCTATTTAACGATGTATATTTCCAAGCTTCCTGTTTTTTAGTAGGAAAACCTTTTGTTTCAAAATTCTTAATTGCTTCTGTGCGGATATCGTGAACCGGATGCTCAACATCTACATTGTTCTCGAATGCTATAAATGAAGAAATAAGTTTCTCTTTTAAATCCATGCTTTTTAAGTTAGCGGTTACCAGTTACAGTTAGCAGTTTTTCTGCCTACTGATACTGTGTACTGCAATTACACTACTGCTTCATTTTTAATCCAATCGTATCCTTTTTCCTCTAACTCCATAGCTAATTCTTTGCCGCCAGATTTTACAATTTTACCATTGTGCAACACATGTACAAAATCGGGAACTATATAGTCTAGTAATCTTTGGTAATGTGTTATTACAATAACCGCATTGTCTTTGCTTTTAAGTTTATTAACCCCATTTGCTACAATACGCAAAGCATCAATATCTAAACCAGAATCTGTTTCATCTAATATAGCAACTTTAGGTTCTAGCATTGCCATTTGAAAAATTTCGTTACGCTTTTTCTCACCTCCAGAAAAACCTTCGTTTAAGGAACGTGATAAAAACTTTCTGTCTATTTCTAAAAGCTCAGATTTTTCACGAATTAATTTCAGCATATCTTTAGCAGGCATATCCTCTAAACCTCTAGCTTTGCGAGATTCGTTAATAGCGGTTTTCATAAAGTTTGTAACCGAAACTCCTGGGATTTCGACCGGATATTGAAACGAAAGAAACACGCCTTTGTGCGCTCTTTCTTCTGGAGCTACTTCTTCTAAGTCTTCCCCATTTAGTTCCACGGAACCTTCTGTAACTTCAAATTCTTCTTTACCTGCAATTACAGAGGCTAATGTACTTTTACCAGAACCGTTTGGCCCCATAATGGCATGTACTTCTCCTGCTTTAACCTCTAGGTCAATTCCTTTTAAAATCGCTTTGTCTTCTACTTGAGCGTGTAGATTATTAATTTTCAACATCGTCTCTTAATTTAAATATTTAGGTGCCTTAGGCATTTTATTAAAATCTTCTTTTTGGTGTTGCAAATACACTTTTGCAATATTGTCTGTTCGAGCGCAGTCGAGAACTCCCAAATGACCTCTCGACTGCGCTCGAGGAGACATCTTTGTTATTTAACCTACAGAACCTTCTAGGCTTATTTCTAATAATTTTTGTGCTTCTACAGCAAACTCCATAGGCAGTTTGTTGAGTACCTCTTTACTAAATCCATTTACAATTAAAGCAATAGCTTTTTCTGTATCTATCCCTCTTTGGTTACAATAAAAAATCTGGTCTTCACCAATTTTACTGGTTGTCGCTTCGTGTTCTATTTGAGCAGTTTTATTTTTTGCTTCGATATATGGAAAGGTATGTGCACCACACTCATTACCCATTAACAAAGAATCACACTGTGAAAAATTACGTGCATTTTCTGCTCTTGAACCAATTTGTACCAATCCTCTATAGCTATTTTGAGATTTTCCTGCTGATATTCCTTTAGATATAATTGTACTTCTTGTATTCTTACCTAAGTGAATCATTTTAGTGCCTGTATCTGCCTGCTGATAATTATTGGTTACAGCAATAGAATAAAACTCCCCAACCGAGTTGTTCCCTTTAAGCACACATGAAGGGTATTTCCAAGTAACAGCAGAACCCGTTTCTACTTGTGTCCATGAAATTTTAGCATTAGTTTCACACAAGCCTCTTTTAGTTACAAAATTGTACACTCCTCCTTTACCATCTTTATTACCAGGAAACCAGTTTTGTACCGTAGAATATTTAATTTCTGCATCATCCATAGCAATTAATTCTACCACTGCAGCATGCAGCTGATTCTCATCACGTGATGGAGCTGTACAACCTTCTAAATAACTTACATAACTACTCTCATCTGCAATTACCAAAGTACGTTCAAACTGACCTGTACCTCCTTCGTTAATTCTAAAATAGGTGGATAGTTCCATTGGGCATTTTACTCCTTTAGGTATGTAACAGAAAGAACCATCTGTAAATACTGCAGAGTTTAAGGCCGCATAAAAATTATCTGTTTTAGGTACTACCGTACCCATATATTTTTTTACTAATTCTGGATGTTCTTGTATGGCTTCTGATATTGGCATAAAAATGATTCCTTTTTCTGCCAGTGTCTTTTTAAAAGTTGTAGCCACAGAAACAGAATCTACTACAATGTCAACTGCAACATTTTGGAGTCTCTTTTGTTCATCTACAGAGATTCCTAATTTGCGATACATTTCTAATAAATCTGGATCTACATCATCTAATGATTTATTTGGGTCAGCTGCTTTAGGAGCCGAATAATAACTGATTGCTTGAAAATCTGGTTTTTCATAATGAACATTCGCCCATTCTGGTTCTTCCATTTTTTCCCAAACGCGAAAGGCATCTAAACGCCACTCAGTCATCCATTCTGGTTCATTTTTCTTTTTAGATATTGCTCTGACAATATCTTCGTTTAAACCTTTTGGAAAAGTATCAGACTCTATATCAGTATAAAAACCATACTCGTATTCTTGAGTTTCTAGTTCTTTTTTTAAGTCATCTTCTGTATATGCCATAAGTCCCCTTATAATCCTCCAAAGGAGGAATTTACCCTATTCTACTTTTTTGTCTTAACAATCTCATCGCTTTAAAAACTACGAAACTTATAATGAAAAGCTTTCTCCACAACCACAAGTTCTTTGCGCGTTTGGATTGTTAAACACAAAGCCTTTTCCGTTTAGCCCTCCCGAATATTCTAATACGGTTCCTACTAAATATAAAAAGCTCTTTTTATCTACAATTATTCGAACATCATTATCTTCAAAAACCTTGTCGGTTTCACCTATTTTATTGTCAAAATCTAGCTCGTATGAAAGACCACTACAACCGCCACTCTTGACACCTACTCTAACATAATCTTTAGAAGCATCGTAACCTCCCTCTGTCATTAGATTAATGACTTTTTGTTTTGCTGTTTCTGATACCTGTATCATAATTAACTAGATTTAATCTAAATAGCATGCAAATATAGGACATATGTAGTGTTTTTACCTATTTCCTAACATTATTATAACTTATGTTTTGATAAACTTTTTCTATCTAAAGCTTTAACAAATTTAAAACCTGTGTTATCGAGCGCTTTTTTTAATTAGAAAAATCTATTAACTTATATCCCTAACAACAAATCACTTAAATAGTTTCGCCATATGTCTAAAAAGAAAAACTCAAGAAGGAAATTTATAAAAAGTACTAGTATCGCTGCAACAGGTTTTATGATTGTTCCTAGGCATGTTTTGGGCGGACAAGGTTTTGTAGCACCGAGCGATAAATTAAATATTGCCTGTATTGGAGTTGGAGGCAAAGGTCAAAGTGATATTGCCTCATTTGCAAAAAGCCCTAATGTAAATATCGTATCACTTTGCGATGTAGATGACAGACAAGCCATTAAATCAAGAAAAGCTTTTCCCAAGGCTAGTTATTATAACGATTATCGAAAAATGCTAGAAAAAGAAGACAAACATATAGATGCTGTATCTATTTCAACACCTGATCATAACCATGCTGTGCAAACTTACAAAGCAATGGCAATGGGTAAGCATGTATATGTGCAAAAACCCCTTACCCACGACATTTGGGAAGCTCGAATGTTAACAGAAGCTGCAAAAAAATATAAGGTAGTAACTCAAATGGGGAACCAAGGGGCTTCTGGCGATGATGTACGCAAAATGAAAGAGATATATGATACAGGAATTATAGGTGATGTGCATATTGTAAAATGTTGGACAAATCGTGCCATTTGGCCACAAGCATTGCAGACGCCCACCAAAAAAGATGAAATTCCTAAAGGTCTTAATTGGGACCTTTGGTTAGGCACAGCTACAATGAGAGATTATAACGATGCTTATCTTCCTTTTGATTGGAGGGGTTGGTCAGATTTTGGAACAGGTGCTTTGGGAGATATGGCTTGCCATGTTATGGATCCTGTATATCGTATTTTGCCTATTCTCTACCCTAATCAGGTAGAATGTAGTGTTTCAGATTCTTTTAGCGCAAATTTCAAATACAAAGATTACCCTAAAAGTTTTCCTAACTCAAGCAAAATACATTTAAAATACCCAAGAACAGATGGTAAAGGGACTATTAAAGTTACTTGGATGGATGGTGGCCTTTTACCAGAAAGACCTGATGAATTAAATGATAATGAAGCTTTAGGAAACTGGGATGGAGGCGTTCTATTTATAGGAACTAAAGGAAAATTATTGGCCGATTGTTATGGTGCTAATCCTAGATTACTCCCCTTAAGTTTAAATGAACAGTTTGAAGTAGCCGAAACTATCGCTCGTGTTCCTGAGGGGCATTACATACAATGGGTTAATGCTTGCATGTTAGGATACGGCAATGCTGAAACAAGCTCTCCTTTTGATTACGCAGGTCCTTTTACAGAAAGTATTCTTATTGGAAACTTAGCATTAAAGGCTTATTTTGAAGTTGACCCAAATGCTAAAAACCAAGGTTTTTGGGGTGGAGGTTCACAATACTATGGTAGAAAACGTTTACAATGGGATCCTATAAATATGAAAGTTACCAACTTTGAGCCAGCTAATAAGTATGTAAAGCGAAATTACAGAGAGGGATATTCTTTAAGTTAACTTTTAAAGTAAAAGTATTACACAACTTCTTACTTTTGCAAAATGTTAGCAGACAAAAATGAACAACACACTTCCATAGAAAAACTAGGGGAGTTTGGGCTTATAAAACATCTTACCAAAGAATTCGGTATTACTCAAAAATCTACATTAAAAGGGATAGGTGATGATGCTGCAGTTCTAGACTTTAAAAACCTTAAAACTGTAGTCTCTACCGATTTGTTAATTGAAGGTGTTCATTTCGATTTAAGTTATATGCCCTTAAAGCATTTAGGCTACAAAGCTGTTATAGTTAATCTATCGGACATTTATGCGATGAATGCAATCGCCTCGCAAATCACTGTCTCTTTAGCAGTGTCAAATAGGTTTCCGCTAGAAGCTTTAGAAGAATTCTATGCTGGAGTTGCAGCAGCTTGTAAAGTATATGGAGTAGATTTAATAGGTGGTGACACTACCTCATCTACAAAAGGAATGCTTATTAGTATTACTGCTATAGGAACTGCTAAAAAAGAAAAATTAGTATATCGCTCTGGAGCAAAGGAAAATGATTTACTCGTAGTAAGTGGAGATGTTGGTGGGGCTTATTTAGGCCTGCAAGTATTAGAAAGAGAAAATGAAGTTTTTAAAGTAAACCCACAAAATCAACCAGATTTAGAACCATATTCTTATTTGGTGGAACGCCAGTTAAAACCAGAAGCCAGAAAAGATATTATTGAAATACTTGAAAAATTAGAAGTGCACCCAACAGCTATGATTGATATTAGTGATGGACTATCTTCGGAAATCTTACACTTATGTCAACAAAGTAATGTAGGTTGTAATCTTTACGAAGAAAAAATTCCTTTAGACCCTACAGTAATATCTGCGTCCGAAGAATTTAAAATGGATAGTTCAATGATTGCTTTAAGTGGTGGCGAAGATTACGAATTACTTTTTACTGTGGCTCAAAAAGACTTTGATAAAATTAAAGGAAATCCAAGCCTAACCGTAATTGGTCATATGACACAACAAAGTGAAGGTGCTCATTTAGTTGCTAGAGACAACACTAAAATTCCAATTACCGCGCAGGGATGGAATAGCTTTAATGCTTCTTAAGCTACTATTCTTTTACTAGATCTGCGGTTACGCTTTTGATACATATCTTCAAGCGTTTTATTAATATCTCTCATTTTTGGAGTTAAAACAGTAAGCTTTCCACGTTCGTCCGTAGTAACTTGTTTTTGACAATGCAAACACTTGTATTCTTTAATATGCTTAGTAACTCTTTTAGAAACTGTGTAGTGATGACCGAACATCTGGCAAAATATGCCAGTCAATTTATTTCCTTCAGGGGTAGTTTTTTCCATAAGCCGGGAAGCCTTTTTTACATATCGATTTGGGGGCCGAAATGACTTTAGTTATTATTTTTTTGTTGATTTTTACAAGACAAATAAATTTCCTTGTTTAAGGGGAACGATATGAACTTGTAGTTTAGTATTTATATTTATTTGATAGTTAGACTTTTTCGATGTATTACATGAAAAATTAACATCGGTTACAATATATGATTTTAATTGGTTTTAACAAATAATTTAGGTTTATGCTTGCAAAAAAAGGTTCGCTTATAGTTGCTTTCGCACTTTTTTCATTGTTTTTCGGTGCAGGAAATCTTATTCTACCACCTCAACTCGGTTTTAAAGCAGGAAGTTCTTGGGCCTTTGTAGCACTTGGATTCTCTGTATCGGCAGTTTTAATTCCCATATTAGGGATTCTTGCACATGCCAAATTGCAGGGGAGTATGTTTGACTTTGGCAAAAAAGTATCTCCAACTTTTAGTATTATTTATTGCTATCTAGTTTATGCAATTTCTATTAGTTTGCCTTCGCCCAGAACTGCATCTGTAACCCACGAAATTGGTATACAACCCTTCTTTAATTCTTCGTCGCTTTTAACAAGTATTGTTTATTTTGCTTTAGTATTCTTATTTGTAATTAACAGATCCAAAATACTAGATATTATTGGCAAATTCTTAACGCCCGGCATAATACTAATTTTAGTAGCCATAGTCAGTACATGTGTATTTAATTTTGATTTTACTTTTGGAGAAAACTTATTTTCGAGTCCGTTTACAAGTGGTGTCCTAGAAGGATACCAAACTTTTGATGCTATTGGCGCTGTAGTTGTTGGTGGTGTAATTATTATTTCTATTAATTTAAAACATCACGAAGCCAGTTACAATGCTAAAAAAGCTTTAATAGCTAAAGCAGGCTGGCTTGCAGGTTTAGGGCTTTTCTTAATTTATGGAGGTCTAATTATTACAGGGGCCTTAATGCATAATGAGTTTGATGTTTCTATTTCTAGAACTGCATTATTAAGTGGCATTAGCCTTAAAACCTTGGGCAGTACTGCAAATCTATTTTTAAGTGTATTAGTTAGCTTAGCCTGTTTTACTACCGCTGTAGGCATTGTTACTGGGACAGCCGACTTTATGAAAGGGCGTTTTAATAATTCGCAAAATGCATACCTTATTACTACAATAATTGGGTGTGTATTAGGAGTTCTTATGGGGCAGTTTGATGTACATTATATTATAGTGGTTGCCATACCTGCTTTAATGTTTATCTATCCTATTACCATTGTGCTTATTTTGTTGAATGTTCTCCCAGAAAAATATGCCACACCAAAGATTTTTAGAGCTGTGGTATTTACAACAGTACTATTTAGCATCCCAGACTTTTTGGGTAGTATAAGCCTGCTAGAGATAAAAGATGGAGTCTTTGACTGGATTCCTTTAAGTACGCATCAAATGGGTTGGGTACTCCCTGCTTTGCTTGTTTTTATTGTATTTAATGTGATAGACAAATTTAAAAAACAGCATTAAGTTCATTATTACTGGTCTTTAATTACCGCGCTATGCTTGCATCAATTCCTCAATCTCATCTGCTTCAATAGGGATGTTTGCCATTAAATTAAATGGTTCTCCTTTTTCTTGAATCACCACATCATCTTCAAGGCGAATACCAAAACCTTCATCTGGAATATAAATACCTGGTTCTACGGTAAAAACCATATTCGCATTCATTGGCGTTTTAAGTTCTCCATAGTCATGTGTATTCAATCCAATATGATGACTAGTACCATGCATAAAGTATTTTTTATAGGCTGGCCAATCGGGGTTTTCATTTTTTACATCTGTTTTATCTATTAAGCCTAAACCTAATAATTCTGATGTCATTAGCTTCCCGCATTCTTTATGATACTCTGCCCAAAGTGTACCAGGCACAAGTAGTTTTGTAGCCTCATTTTTAACTCTTAAAACTGCATTGTAAACGTCTCTTTGTCTTTTAGTATAACGCCCACTAACGGGTATCGTTCTACTTAAATCACTAGAGTAATTGGCATACTCTGCAGCAACATCCATTAAAATTAAATCGCCGTCTTTACATTGCTGATTATTCTCAATATAATGCAGTACGTTGGCATTATTCCCTGATGCAATTATTGGCGTATACGCAAATCCTTTAGAGCGATTACGAACAAACTCGTGTAGCAATTCAGCCTCAATTTCATATTCCCAAACGTCGGGTTTAACAAAACTTAGTAATCTTCTAAAACCCTTTTCTGTAATATTACAAGCGGTTTGCATTAAAGCAATTTCTTCTGCTTCTTTAACACCGCGTATCTGTTGTAAAATTGGAAAGCTTTTTGCAGACTGGTGCGCAGGAAAATCTAGTTTACATTTACTTATAAAACGATCTTCTCGTGTTTGCGTTTCTACAGCTTGACGGTAATGCTCGTTGGTGTTAAAATAGACTGTATCTGCCTCAGTCATTAAGTCAAAAAATACTTTTTCAAAATCAGTTAACCAATGAATAGTTTCTATCCCAGATACTTCTGTTGCTTTTTCTTTTGTAAGCTTTTCACCTTCCCAAATAGCTATATGTTCATTAGTTTCACGAACAAAAAGTACTTCTTTATGTTTGGGGTTTGTAGCATCGGGAAAGAGTACTAAAATTGTTTCTTCTTGATCGGCACCACTCAAATAAAAAATATCACGATGCTGTTCAAAAGGCATAATAGAATCTGCTCCTATAGGATAAACATCGTTAGAATTAAAAACCGCAATACTTTTTGGCTTCATTTGAGCCATAAATTTCTTTCGGTTTTTTATAAAAAGTGTATTGCTTATTTGATGGTATTTCATGAAAGGCGTTTTGTCAAAAGTAGCAATTATAGCCAGCCTTACAAAACAAAAAAGAGCCCCTAAAGGCTCTTAATTATAATTGATATACATGGTTTATTTTGACATTGCACCTTTAATAGCGCCAACAATAGCCATAATTACACCACCGCCAACACCACCGCCAGCAACGCTTCCAAGGATTCCAGATAAATCCATTCCGCCATCAGTAGCCAAGCCTAACATGCCTAGCAAGGTGCCGCCAACGCCACCACCCAAGATGCCCGAAATAGAATTTCCAATAGTTCCTAAGTTCAGTTTTGGTAATAACTTACCTACAACGTTTCCGCCTACAGCACCAGATACAAGCTGAATAATTAACGGTAAATACTCTTCCATAATTTTTAAATTTATTGGTTATGTGCAATAAATAAACATTATTTTAATGAACATGGCAATTTTTAAATCAAAAAATTATCACTTTGTTAATAATTTAAATCTTTATCCGTGATATTTATAGTTTGCTGTACTTACGATATATTCATAACTTCCACTCTAATTTAAATTCTATCAAATAATGAGACTTTTAGTATTCGTAGTATCCTTACTTATGGTACAATTAAATTTTTCGCAACAAACTTCAAGCACATTGTCTGAAGTTGATAAAGCATTAAAAGAAAAGGCTAGTATGGCTAAAAACTCATTAGTCAAAAACATTCCTTTAGAAAATATTGGCCCTTCTGTAATGAGTGGTCGAGTTGTAGACATAGAAGTTAATCCAAATAAACCTACAGAATTTTATGTAGCTTATGCCTCAGCTGGTATATGGCATACAAAGACCAATGGTATTTCTTTCACTCCTATTTTAGACAATTCGCAAACTCAGAATGTAGGTGAAATTGCTATTGATTGGGTTAATAGTATTATTTGGGTAGGTACTGGCGAAAACAATTCTTCGCGTTCTTCTTATGCAGGTATCGGCATTTTAAAATCTACAGATAATGGAAAAACTTGGCAAAATATGGGGCTTAAAGATTCGCATCATATTGGTAGAATTATCCTTAACCCTAAAAATGCTAATGAAGTAGTGGTTGGAGTTACCGGTCATCTATATTCTAAAAACCAAGAACGTGGCGTTTACAAAACTACAGATGGTGGTAAATCTTGGAATAAGACCTTATTTATAAACGACGAAACTGGAATTATTGACATAGCCAGCTCTCCAAACAATTTTAATATTCAGTATGCTGCTGCATGGCAAAAAGATAGAAAAGCTTGGCATTTTAGTGGCAATGGTAATGGCTCTGCCATATATAAAAGTACAGATGGTGGTAGTACTTGGAGCTTGTCTTCTACTACCCAAAGTGGTTTCCCTACAGGAGATGGTGTAGGAAGAATTGGTCTAGCTGTTTTTGATGATACTACCGTTTATGCTGTGCATGATAGTCAGTTTAGAAGAGAACAGCGTACAACTAAAACTGCTAATAGTGAGTTAGAAAAAGAAGATTTTAAATCTATGAGTAAAGAAGCCTTTCTTGCCCTAGATACTAGGGCGCTCAACACTTTCCTTAAAACAAATGGTTTTCAAGAAAAATACAGTGCCGAGAATGTAAAAAATATGGTGAAAGACGGTGCAGTAAAACCTGCCGATTTAGCTAAATATTTAGAAAATGCGAATTCTGCTTTATTTGACACCCCAGTTATTGGAGCAGAAGTGTACCGAAGTGATGACGCTGGAAAGACTTGGAAAAAAATGAACGAAAATTATATAGATGACCTCTTTTATAG
>CAZLUS010000023.1:11322-22873 GCA_964562775.1 uncultured Flavobacteriaceae bacterium
CTGGAAAGACTTGGAAAAAAATGAACGAAAATTATATAGATGACCTCTTTTATAGTTATGGATATTATTTTGCTCAAGTGCGTGTAGACCCATCTAATAAAGACAAAATTTATTTAGCTGGTGTGCCATTAATTATGTCTAATGATGGTGGAAATACCTATACATCTATTAGTAAAGAAAATGTACATGCCGATCATCACGCGCTTTGGATAAACCCTAATAGCCCTGGGCATTTAATTAATGGTAACGATGGTGGTGTTAATATTACTTATGACGATGGCAAAACTTGGGCAAAAAACAATTCTCCTAGTGTTGGGCAGTTTTATGCTATAAATGTTGATAATGAAGAACCCTATAATGTGTACGGTGGCCTACAAGATAATGGTGTTTGGAAAGCAGCACATAATAATGTAGAAAATAACCGTTGGCAGCAATCGGGTAAAAACCCATGGCAAATGCTAATTGGTGGTGATGGTATGCAAGTACAGATTGATAATAGAAATTCAGATGTGGTGTACACAGGGTTTCAATTTGGAAATTATTTTAGGTTGAATAAAAATAAAATAAAACGTATTCAGCCTAAGCATGAGTTAGGTGAAGCTCCTTATCGTTTTAACTGGCAGACTCCCATTTTACTATCTTCTCATAATCAAGATATTTTATACTTAGGCAGCAATAAATTACATCGTTCGCTAAACCAAGGGGATGATTGGGAGGCTATCTCTAACGATTTAACTCAAGGTGGTAAAGAAGGAAACGTAGCTTATGGTACTTTAACCACAATCTCAGAATCTCCATTTAAATTTGGTTTGCTTTATACAGGGAGTGATGATGGTTTAGTACAAGTCTCTAAAAATGCAGGAGGGTCTTGGGAAAATATATCTACCGCTTTACCAAAAGATTTATGGGTGAGCGAAGTTGCAGCGTCAAAACATAAAAAAGAACGTGTATATATTACCTTAAATGGTTACCGCTGGGACAATTTTAAAAGCTATGTCTACAAAAGTGATAATTATGGTAAGACTTGGGTTAATATTTCTAATAACATTGCAAATTCTCCTGTTAATGCATTAGTTGAAGACCCTGAAAACGAAAATCTTTTATTTGTAGGTACAGACAACGGACTTTATGTTTCATTTAATCAAGGGAATTCTTGGGAATTGTTACAAAATGGAATGCCCAATGTTGCTGTACATGATTTAGTTATTCAGCCCAAAGCAAAACATTTATTAGTTGGCACCCACGGACGTAGTATCTATAAAGCTGATATTTCAAAATTACAGCAAATGAATGCTGAAATTATGAATGATGATTTGCATGTTTTTAGTGTAGAAAACATTACACATTCTAAACGATGGGGAAGCAGTAGAAGCAGCTGGGGCAATGCGCAGACTCCTGGCTTAGATGTAACTTTTTATGCTAAAAAAGCTGGTGTCTACAATGCAAAAGTGAAAACAATAAACGGTACAGAAGTAAGTGCTACAGAAATAAATGCAGTAAAAGGGTTAAACATTTTATCTTATGATGTTGCCTTCTCTAAAAAAGGGAAAAGCAATTTCTTAAAAAAGAATAAGGTAAAATTAACCGAAGCTAAAAACGGAAAAACCTATTTGCCAAAAGGTAAATATAGTATTAATCTTTCTGGAAATGGCGCAAAAGAAACCATTGAATTTGAAATAGAATAATTGAAAGAAAAAGAGGCTATCTAAAAAAATTAAGATAGCCTCTAATTTATTAATTTAAAGCATCTAAAATAGCGGGGATGTCTGCTCTTTTAGTATAGTCTTCACTTACAAAAGAATAGCTCACTTCTTTATTAGAATTTACCACTAAGGTTGCAGGCATAGGTAATTCAAAATCAGCATTACCATTATGGGCTTCTAAATCTATTCCAAAAGACTTATAAACCTCTTGCAAGGCTTTTGGCATCTTAAAAACCAGCCCTAATTCTCTTGCATAATTATTATTTGTGTCAGTTAACACATTAAAAGCTATTTCATTTTTTTCAGATGTTGTTAGAGAATTATCTGGTGTCTCCGGAGTAATTGCAATTAAATTTGCTCCAGATTCTTTTATCTGTGGTAATGCTCCTTGTAAGGCACGTAATTCAAAATTACAATACGGACACCATCCACCTCTATAAAATGAAATTACTAGTGGCCCTTTTTTAAGCATCTCATCAATATTTATTTTTTCGTTTTTTGTATTTATAAGCTCAGCTGTAGTTAGTGTATCTCCCTTTTTTATGCTTTTCTTGCTTAAGTTTTTATTAATAAGATCTTGCGTAGCTGCGTCCATTACCTCTAGTGTTTGTGCAGGTATTCTAGCTCTTCCTTTAGTGTTATAATCTAATAGCGTTTCTGTAAGTGTCATATCATTAAATTTTAATTCAAAAGTTAAGACGTTAATTCCCCTAGAGTTTTACTAAAAAAGCAGTTAAGCTTTTGTTAAGCATACTACAATTATATAAACGTTCCTACGTGAAAAAGCGCATCGCCTTGGTTTACAACTGCTTGATGATTTATACAAAAAACATAGCCATCTAAAGGAGCTAAAACTTTCTTACTTCTTTTTGCAAATGTATCTGTAATTACACCTAAAACTTGTCCTTTACTAATAGCCGCACCATTTTCTATCTCTGGTATAAACATTCCTGCTCTTGATGCTCTAATCCATTTTCTAGTATCTAAATGGATTGTTTCGCACTGCTTTTGTTTTGTGTTTTGCATTCCATAATTAGCAAGTATATTTTTAACCCCTTTAATTGCAGTTTCCATAGCAAACTCATTAAAGCGCATACTCTCACCTGCTTCATAAACTACAATTGGTTTTTGCATTTTAAACGCTGCATTTCTAAAAGAACCTGCTATTAATTTTGAAGCAAACATAATTGGAGCATTAAAAATTTCTGCTATGTGCTTGCTAGTTGTATCATTAGCAGTATATCTAATTTGAGGATAGTTATGGCGTTGGCCACCTCCAGTATGTAGGTCTATTCCGAAATCTATTTGTGGCAATATTTCATTAGTATAGTGATACGCCATTCTACTTGCTAAAGAACCCGACTTTGTGCCAGGAAAACTTCTATTTACATCTTTACCATCGGGCACATCTCTAGAAAAATGAATAAACCCAAAAATGTTTAAAATTGGCACAACAATTACAGCGCCTTTTTGAATATTAAAGTCATCGTTTTCTAACATCCTACGCAAAGTTTCTACCCCATTTATTTCATCACCATGTAAGCCTGCTTGAACTAAAACTGTTGGTCCAGGATGTTCTGAATTAAAAACATGAACCGGAATATCTATTATCGTTCCTGTTGGTAATCTGCCAATATTAATTTTTACCAGTTTTTTTTCGCCTGGCTTTATGGTATCACCATTAATAGTAATTGTTTTATTTTCTTTTTCTGAAGACATTTTTCTCTACAAATTGAATAATATGTTTTGCTACATTAACTCCTGTTGCTCCTTCTATTCCTTGAAGCCCTGGTGAAGCATTTACCTCTAAAAGTACTGGTCCTTTTTTAGAACGCATTAAGTCTACTCCTGCAACACCAAGTCCTAAATATTTTGTGGCGTTTAATGCAATGTACTTTTCTTTTTCTGTTATTTGGATTGCTTCTGTATTTCCGCCACGGTGAACATTGGAACGAAATTCGCCCACTTCACTAGATCTTTTCATACTTGCCACTACTTTATTACCAACCACAAAAATTCTAATATCCTCCCCATTAGCTTCTTCTACATACTGCTGTAAAAGAATACTTGTATCCATTTTATAAAAAGTATCAATAATAGACTTTGCAGATTTTTTGCTTTCTGCTAATATAACACCTAAACCTTGGGTGCCTTCTTGTATTTTAATAATTACAGGCGCCCCTCCTAAAAGACGTATTTGCTCTTCTATATTATTTGGATTAATAGAGAATAAGGTTTGCGGAATAGGAATCCCTTTTCGTGCCATTATTTGTAAGGTCCGCACCTTGTTTCTTGCTCGTGTAATTGCCAATGAGCGAGCAGTGCTAAAAATCCCGTTCATTTCAAATTGCTTTACAATAGCTGCTCCATGTCTTGTTACTTTAGTTCCTATTCTAGGGATTATTGCATCAAACTCATTGGTTACATCTTCTTCGCCTAAAAATATTTTGGGCTTTCCATCTCCAAGCTTAACGGAACATCTGGTGTGGTCTATAAGTTCTACATAATGCCCTAGTTGTTCAGCTTCTTCTGCTATTCTTCTAGTAGAATGTACATTTAAACTTACCGATAAGAGGGCAATATCCATAAATTGCAATATTGATTTTATTGTTTATTAGTATGAATATCGGACAAAAATTACAACTGCCCTAATACAGTTTAAAAAACCGCTTTATTATGCTATTACAAAAGCCTTTTTACAACTTGTTTATAATCTTTCTAAATAAATAATATAAGCTTTTGAAAACTTGTTAAAAACCTTGCTGTATCTTAAATTTGGAACTAAAACCAATACCAATGAGTGGATTGATAAAATCTTCGCTGGCCAGAAAAGTGGCTATGGCACTTTCGGGTCTTTTTCTTGTCTTTTTTTTACTTTTTCATTGTACTGTAAATATGACATCGGTATTTAGCCCCGATACTTATAATGAATTTTCACACTTTTTGGGTACAAATTTTGTAGTACAGGTATTTATGCAACCCGTTCTTATATTTGGTGTAATCTTTCATTTTATTATGGGATTTATTCTTGAAATTAAGAATAGAAGTTCAAGAAATATTAAATATACCATGTATAAGGGAGGGGCCAATGCATCATGGGTTTCTCGTAATATGATTATTTCAGGCGCTGTAATATTAGCTTTTTTAGGGCTTCACTTTTCTGATTTTTTTATTCCTGAATTAGTTCACAAATACATCCAATCAAATCCTGAAGACCCTACAAGATATTACCCGGAATTACTTCATAAGTTTGAAAATCCTATACGGATTGGGTTTTATGTAGTTTCCTTTGTTCTATTAGCTATGCACCTTTGGCATGGGTTTGCATCCGCTTTTCAATCTATGGGAGTTAATAATAAATATACTGTTAGTTTAAAATCATTAACTAAAGTTTTTGCAATAGTAGTTCCTGCAGCATTTATTTTTATTGCGCTCTTTCATCATTTCAACGGTCATTAAAAAGTAATTATTTATGGCAATCTTAGATTCTAAAATTCCTGAAGGCCCATTGGCCGATAAATGGAACAAACATAAAAACGATATCAACCTTGTTAATCCAGCAAATAAACGTAATATAGATATTATCGTTGTTGGTACTGGTTTAGCTGGTGGTTCTTCTGCTGCTACCTTAGCAGAGTTAGGTTATAATGTAAAAACATTTTGCTATCAAGATTCTCCAAGGCGTGCGCATTCTATTGCTGCACAAGGAGGTATCAATGCGGCGAAAAATTACCAAGGTGATGGCGATAGCCCTTACCGCTTATTTTACGATACCGTAAAAGGTGGTGATTATCGTTCTAGAGAAGCAAACGTATATCGTCTGGCACAAGAGTCAGTAAATATAATTGACCAATGTGTAGCTCAAGGAGTTCCTTTTGCTCGTGAATATGGTGGTTTATTAGACAACCGTTCTTTTGGTGGTGTATTAGTATCTAGAACTTTTTACGCTAAAGGGCAAACAGGACAGCAATTACTCTTAGGAGCATACTCTGCTATGAATCGCCAAATAAATCGTGGTAAAATTAAAACGATGAATCGTCATGAAATGATGGATTTAGTTTTAGTAGATGGTAAAGCCCGAGGTATCATTGCGCGTAACTTGGTGACTGGAGAAATTGAAAGACATTCTGCTCACGCTGTTGTTTTAGCAACTGGCGGTTATGGCAATGTTTTCTTTTTATCAACTAATGCAATGGGTAGTAACGTAATGGGAGCATGGCGTGCACACCGCAGAGGTGCATTTATGGCTAACCCTTGTTATACGCAAATTCACCCAACTTGTATTCCTGTTTCTGGTGAGCACCAATCTAAATTGACTTTAATGTCTGAGTCGCTTAGAAACGATGGCCGTATATGGGTCCCTAAAAGAAAAGATGATGCTATAGCAATTCGTGAGGGGAAATTAAAGCCAGGTCAATTAAAAGAAGAAGATAGAGATTACTACTTAGAAAGAAGATACCCTGCTTTTGGTAATTTAGTGCCAAGAGATGTAGCATCAAGAGCCGCAAAAGAAAGATGTGATGCTGGCTTTGGAGTTAATAAAACAGGGGAAGCTGTTTATTTAGATTTTGCAGCAGCTATACAGCGATATGGAAAAGAAGAAGCTTTAACACATGGGCTTCATAATGCTAGTGCTGACGAAATAACAAAATTAGGAAAAGGAGTTATTGAACAAAAATACGGGAACCTTTTTCAGATGTACGAGAAAATCGTTGATGAAAATCCGTATGAAACTCCAATGATGATTTACCCAGCGGTACACTATACTATGGGTGGTCTTTGGGTAGATTATAACTTACAAACTACAATCCCTGGTTGTTATGCTGCTGGTGAAGCTAATTTTAGTGATCACGGTGCAAATAGACTTGGTGCTTCTGCTTTAATGCAAGGTTTAGCAGATGGTTATTTTGTATTACCATACACTATTGGAGATTACCTTTCTAATGATATTAGAACTGGACCAATTTCTACAGATACTCCAGAATTTGAAGCGGCAGAAAAAGATGTTCGTGATAGAATGGAAAAACTAATGTCTGGTAACGGCGAGCATTCTGTTGATTACTACCATAAGAAACTAGGTAAAATCATGTGGAATAAGTGTGGTATGAGCAGAAATGCTAAAGAACTACAAGAAGCTATCGATGAGATTTCGGCATTAAGAGAAGATTTCTGGAAAAACGTGCGTGTCCCAGGAACTACAGATAGTAAAAATCAAGAATTAGAAAAAGCTGGCCGTGTTGCAGACTTTTTAGAGTTAGGTGAGTTATTTGCTAAAGATGCTCTAACTAGAAATGAATCTTGTGGAGGGCATTTCCGTGAAGAATATCAAACCGAAGAAGGTGAAGCTTTACGTGATGATAAAAATTTCAAATTTGTTTCTGCTTGGGAATATAAAGGAGAACCAAAAGACGCTAAGCTTCATAAAGAAAACTTAACGTACAAAAACATCGAATTAAAAACACGCTCCTATAAATAATTACTATGAAGTTAAATTTAAAAATTTGGAGACAGAAAGACGCTAATGCTAAAGGCAAGATTGCAGAATACACTCTTGATGGTGTAGAAGGTGATATGTCTTTTTTAGAAATGTTAGATGTCTTAAACGAAGGTTTAATTAATAAGGGTGAAGAACCAGTAGAATTTGATCATGACTGCCGCGAAGGTATTTGTGGTGCTTGTTCGCTACAAATTAACGGAGAGCCTCATGGTCCTGACCGTATGGTTACAACTTGCCAATTGCATATGCGTAAGTTTAACGATGGTGATACTATTGTTATTGAACCCTTTAGATCTAAAGCTTTTCCTGTAGTTAAAGATTTAATTATTGATAGAAGTGCTTTTGATCGTATTCAACAAGCTGGTGGTTATGTATCTGTAAACACCTCTGGTCATACTATAGATGCAAATGCAACTCCAATTGAAAAAGCCAATGCAGATGAAGCTTTCTATTCTGCAGCATGTATTGGTTGTGGTGCTTGTGTAGCTGCTTGCAAAAACGCAAGTGCAATGTTATTTACCTCAGCAAAAGTATCGCAATATGCTTTATTACCACAAGGTCAAGTAGAGGCTACAGAACGTGTTCAAAATATGGTACGCCAAATGGATTTAGAAGGTTTTGGCAACTGTACTAATACAGGTGCATGTGAAGTAGAGTGCCCAAAAGGTATTTCTCTAGAGAATATAGCACGTATGAATAGAGAATATATGGCGGCTAATCTTAAAGGCTAATATATTACGCTTACAATTTTAAAAAACCTATCAATTTAAGTTTGATAGGTTTTTTGTTTTATATAAACTGTATCAACTACTTTTAAGATTATTATATATGCTTTTAAATTCATTCTATGAGTTCAACACTTTCGTTAAAATCTAAACTTCCAAACTTAAAAACCACCATTTTTTCTATAGTAGGAAATTTAGCTAAAAAACATAATGCTACTAATTTAGCGCAAGGCTTTCCGGATTTTAAAACCGATTCGAAACTTTTAGATATGGTGACTCATGCTATGAAAGATGGTTATAACCAATATGCCCCTATGCCTGGTCTACTAGCTTTAAGAGAAACCATAGCTATAGCTACCGAGAAGTTATATGGCCGTTATTACAATCCAGAAACAGAGATAACTATTACTACAGGAGCTACTCAGGCTATTTATACTGCTATTACTGCATTTGTAGCTAAAGATGATGAGGTGATTGTTTTAAAACCTGCTTACGATTGTTATGAGCCTGCAATTGAACTAGCGGGCGGTGTTCCTGTTCTTATACAGATGAAAGGAGCGGCATATAAAATTGATTGGCAAGAATTTAAGAATGCCATTACGTCTAAAACCAAAATGGTTATAATAAACACCCCGCATAACCCTAGTGGACAGGTGCTTTCTAAAAAAGATATGCTAGCTCTTGAAGCTTGTCTAGCTAACACCAATATTGTCCTTTTGAGTGACGAGGTATATGAACATATTATTTTTGATGGAACGCAACACCAAAGTGCATCACGTTTTAAAGATTTAGCCTCACGTAGTATTATTTGCTCTTCTTTTGGAAAAACCTTTCATATCACTGGTTGGAAAATGGGATACTGTGTTGCTCCAGAAGTATTAATGAAGGAGTTTAGAAAAGTGCATCAATTTAATGTCTTCTCTGTAAACCACCCTGCTCAATTAGGGATAAACAATTATTTAAAAGACGAAAACACTTATTTAAATTTAGCTAATTTCTATCAAGAAAAAAGAGATTATTTTTTAAATGCTATTAGTGAATCTAGATTTAAATTCACTACAACAAAAGGAACTTTTTTTCAGCTTTTAGATTATTCTGATATTACTGACGAAAATGATGTGTTACTTAATGAAAGGCTTATTAAAGATTATAAATTAGCTAGCATACCTATATCTGTTTTTAATATAGATGAAAAGGATGACAAAATGCTTCGCTTTTGTTTTGCTAAAACAAAGGAAACCATAGATAAAGCTGCCGAAATTTTAAATTCGATATAAATCGAGTACGCACAACTATTCTAAGGCTGCATTTACTTTCTTTATAAATGCGCCTATTTTATTTGGTTCTAACCATCTGGTAACAACTACCAAATCATTTTCCTTATCAATAACAATAAAATTACCTCCAAAACCAGCTGCATAGTAAATGTTTTCTGAAAGCCCCTCCCAATGTCTAGCGCCTTTCTTATTAAGCCACCACATATACCCATAGTTCACATTTGGTTTAGACGGCGTTACGGCTTTATCAATCCACTCTTTACTTATAAGTTGTTTCTCTTTCCATTTACCATCATTAAGGAATAATAAGCCTAAACGTGCCATATCTTCTGTTGCTATAAATAAACCAGCTCCAGAATGTCCTCCCCCTGTAACCGACTTCATATTAATACCGTCTATTTCTGTCCAAGCATGGTCATACCCATACCAACGCCATGTAGTTGAGGCATCAATTTTATCCATTAAATTTTCTTTTAAAACTTGTGGTAATGGTTTTCGCCAGATATGTGTTAATGCATACGCCAATACATTTACCCGAACATCGTTATACTCCATTACAGTGCCAGGTTCTTTTGGTTTTTCATATTTCCAATCATCAATATCTCCTGTTCTAGGAGGCCTATCCGCCCAGTCTTTTACACCCCATAATTCTCCAGACCAAGCAGAGTTTTGTTGCAATAAGTGTTCCCATGTTATTTTAGAATTATGCGCTCCTTTAAATGTGCCATCCCAAATATAATTTCCTGCTTTATCATTTACATTTCCTATTAACCCTTTATCAACGGCAATACCTGCTACAGTAGAAAGAAAACTTTTAGTAACACTAAAAGTCATATCTACTCTTTTAGGGTCTCCCCAAGAGCTTACCAAATAGCCATTCTTTATAATCATTCCAGAAGGACTACTTCGTTTTTTTGTAGGGCCTAAAATTTCATGAAAAGGCTCTCTTTCAAAACCTTTTAAAATCGCAATTCTAAGATCACGTGATCCTGAGTATTCGTTCTCTTTTGCAAATTCTATAGCCGTAGCGAGCTTTGTTTTATTTATACCTAAATCTATTGCGGATTTTTGTTGCCAAGCTTCATTTCTTTCGGGGAAATAATACTCTTGCGCGCAAACAAAATTCAATGCTAGTAATAGGATGAGGCAACATAGGCTTAACTTCTTCATTTATAATTTTTTCTGTTACATTATTAAAAGTCCAATTTGATGTAACTAATGTAAATGAAAATAATGAAAAAGAGCAATATCAAATTAATGATATTGCTCTTTTACTTCTTGTTTTGAATGATGTTTTATAACATAAAAAGCTTTCTTATTAAAAGAATAAAGCCAGCATAAAAATCATTACGATACACCTTGATATCTTCATCAATAGGCATATGGTTAATTTCTGATGTCATGGGGTTAAATTTAAAAGTTTAATTTGGGGATAATTTTAATTAAATCAAAACTACTTCTAAACTATTTAAATATAAAATTTATGTTGTGAACTTAATCTAGCTTGTTGTAAATACTACAACTAGTCAATTTTATGGATGAAATACACCTTATAATAAATGTTCTGCTGCTAAAAATCTAAATCGTCTAAATCATCTTCTGTATCCATATCATCTTTCATCTCATTAATAATCTTATTGCAATCTACATTAATGGATAAATTTTCTGGCTTTTCAAAAGCTTCTTTTGAAACACCTATATCTTCATTTGCGTAATTAGCTTTCATATATAACCCCCAAATAGGTAAGGCCATTGCAGCACCTTCACCATAGGCGCCAGAACTAAAATGAGTTGCTCGTTCTTCACCGCCTACCCAAACGCCGGTTACCAAATTTGGCACCATACCCATAAACCAACCATCACTATTGTTTTGAGTAGTCCCCGTTTTACCAGCTATCGGATTCTTAAATTCATAGGGGTATCCAGTAATTATTTCTTTATACTTTGTTTGGTTTCTCCCAAAAGTATGTCTTAGTCTTGCTCCTGAACCATATTCTGTTACTCCTTCCATTAAGTTCACCATAGCATAAGAAACATCTTTACTTAAAACATCTTTAGTTTCCGGTACATACTCATACAAAACAGTTCCATACTTATCTTCTATTCTAGTTACCACCACAGGTTTTACATAAACCCCTTGGTTAGCAAAGGTTCCATAGGCACCTACCATTTCAAACACATTAACTTCTGGCACTCCTAAAGCGATAGATGGCACTTCTAGTATTTCTCTACTTATACCCATGCTTTTAGCTATTCTAGCTACAGAACCTGGGCCTACTTGATCAATAAGTCTAGCCGTAATCGTGTTTTTTGAATTTGCTAAGCCATTTTTGAGTGTTAGGTTTTTTC
>CAZLUS010000024.1:0-22606 GCA_964562775.1 uncultured Flavobacteriaceae bacterium
CAGCATCCAAATCAGAACCAAACTTAGCAAATGCTTCTAGTTCACGGAACTGTGCCTGATCCAGTTTTAATGTACCTGCAACCTTCTTCATTGACTTAATCTGAGCCGAACCACCTACACGAGATACCGAAATACCCACGTTAATTGCTGGACGAACACCCTGATTAAATAAATCTTGCTCTAAGAAAATTTGCCCATCTGTAATAGAAATTACATTGGTTGGAATATATGCAGAAACATCTCCTGCTTGTGTTTCAATAATAGGTAATGCTGTTAAAGAACCACCACCTTTTACCACTGGTTTTAATGAATCTGGAAGGTCATTCATGTTCTTCGCAATTTCATCATCAGCAATAACTTTTGCAGAACGCTCTAATAATCTTGAATGCAAGTAGAAAACGTCACCTGGATATGCTTCACGCCCCGGAGGTCTTCTTAATAATAAAGACACCTCACGGTATGCAACCGCTTGTTTAGATAAATCATCATAGATGATTAAAGCTGGTCTACCTGTATCTCTAAAATATTCTCCAACAGCTGCACCTGCAAACGGAGCATATACCTGCATTGGAGCAGGATCAGATGCATTAGCCGCTACAATAGTTGTATAAGCTAAAGCTCCTTTATCTTCTAATGTCTTTGCAATGGCAGCAACTGTAGATGCTTTTTGACCAATTGCAACATATATACAATATACTGGTTCCCCAGCATCGTAAAATTCTTTTTGATTTAGAATGGTATCTATACAAACTGTAGTCTTACCTGTCTGACGGTCACCAATCACCAACTCACGCTGACCTCTACCCACAGGAATCATAGCATCAATTGCTTTAATACCTGTTTGTAATGGTTCGTTTACGGGTTGACGGTAAATAACACCAGGTGCTTTACGCTCCAATGGCATTTCATATGTTTTACCAGCAATTGGTCCTTTACCATCTATTGGTGTTCCTAAAGTGTTAACCACACGACCAACAATTCCTTCACCAACATTGATAGAAGCAATACGTTGTGTACGTTTTACTGTAGCACCTTCTGCAACTTCTCTTGATGGACCTAGTAGTACCACCCCAACGTTATCTTCTTCTAAGTTTAATACGATACCTTGCATACCACCATCAAACTCTACTAGCTCACCATATTGAACATTGGCTAAACCATACACACGTGCAATACCATCACCTACTTGAAGTACTGTACCTACTTCATCTAGAGAAGCCGTAGCTTCAAAACCTGATAATTGTTGCTTTAATATTGCTGAAACCTCAGCTGCTTTTACTCCTGCCATTTTTATAGACTATTTGTAAATTCTCGTTTTAATTCGCTTAGTTTATTTGCCACACTGGCATCGTATTGTAAATCCCCCACTCTTAAAGTGAATCCTCCCACAATACTTTCATCAACTTTATTTTCTATAGTAACCTTTTTACCTGTTAGCTTGGTTACCTGTGCTAAAATTTTCTTTTCTAAATCTGCTGTTAAAGGAACAGCCGTAGTAACATAAGCCACATCTTCTCCTTTCATTTTTTCAAAAAGGATAATGTATTTGTATGCTACTTCTTGAAGCATTTCTATACGTTTATTACCCGTAAGCGTACCTATTAGTCCTAAAGTAATTTCGTTGCTTCCTTTAAAAATTTCGTTTAACGCATTTTTTTTAACCTCACTCTTAACAACAGGGCTAGACAATACATTCTGTAATTCTGTATTCTCAGAAATTACAGCTGCTATATTGCGCATATCTTTTTCTACTTTGTCCTCTGATTTTTTCTCAAGGGCATAGTCTAAAGTTGCTTTCGCATATCGTATGGTAGCTCTAGCTTCGTTCATTACCTAGTTCAATTTGATGTCGCCCAACATATCAGCAACTAATTTTAGTTGCTTGTTTTTATCAGACAATTCTTCTTTGATTACTTTCTCAGCAATATCTACTGAAAGGTTTGCTACCTGTGCCTTAATATCAGCAACGGCTGCCTTCTTTTCACTTTCGATTGTCGCCTGCGCCTGCTTCACCATTTTATCAGCCTCAACTTGTGCGGCTTCCTTAGCGTCAGCTACAATTTTGTTCTTCATGTCACGGGCATCCTTCAACATTGCTTCTCTTTCAGCACGTGCCTCTTTAAGGATACGGTCATTATCTGCCTGAAGATTTTGCATTTCTTTACGAGCATTTTCAGCTTCCGCAAGAGCGCTCCTAATAGAACCTTCTCTATCATTGACCGATTTTAAAATCGGTTTCCAAGCGAATTTTCGCAAAACGAAAAGTAGAAGGCCAAATGTTAGAGTAGTCCAAAATATCAACCCAATTTCTGGAGTAATTAAATCCATGTTTTTTATTTTTTATTTTTTTAATAGAACCAAGGTACTACCAACCGTAGCACCTTGGTTAAATTCTAAGCCTAGAGGACACCTAAAAGTCCAACCACAACCCCAAAAAGTGCTACCGCCTCAATAAAGGCGATAAGAACAATTGCGGAACCTTGTAGTTTTCCTTGCATCTCTGGCTGGCGGGCCATAGCTTCCATAGCTGCCCCACCAATTTTGCCAACACCGATTCCACCACCGATTGCTGCAAGTCCTGCCCCAATGGCAGCAAATGCTCCGTAATCAACCGCAGCGACAGTCTCTTGTAATAATGCTAAACTCATAGTCTAAAATATTTAAAAAAATTAATTAATGTTCATGTTCTTCTTCCAATGCCTGACCAAAATACATGGCCGACAGCATTGTGAATATATATGCCTGTATGGCAACTACTAAAATCTCTATCACACTTATGAAAAGTGTAAAAGCTACTGATAGTGGTGCAACCCAAATAGACTCGAAAATAAAAACCAATCCTATTAAACTTAAAACAATTACGTGACCTGCCGTGATGTTGGCAAACAAACGAATCATAAGTGCAATAGGTTTTACAAACAATCCAATAATTTCTATTGGAGCCAAGAAAAGCTTCATAGGTATTGGCAAACCAGGCATCCAAAGCATATGCTTCCAATAGTATTTCTTACTACTAAATAAAGTAATAACAAAAGTAATTACCGCCAAGGTAAGTGTAAATGAAATGTTTCCACTTAGATTAGAACTAAATGGGAAAAAAGGAATAATCCCAATTACATTATTAATCCAAATAAAGAAAAACAATGTCAATAAAAAAGGCATGTATTTTTTGTAGGCATGCTCTCCTATATTGGGAATAGCAACCTCATCCCGAATGAATACTATAATTGGCTCTAAAAACTTACCAATACCAGAAGGCACGCCATCTTCAGATTTTCTATAGGATCTAGCCGCCATTAAAAACAACCAAAATAATAATGCCATCGATAAAAACATTGAAAAGACATTTTTAGTGACGGAAAAGTCTAAGGGTTTTTTAGCATTTGTAGGATGATTATCAGAATCAAAAACGACTGTCGAAGCACCCGAATCTAGCTTGTAAATTTTATCGTGGACATTGACAAATTGCATCCCATTTTTCTCAACAATAGTCTTGCCTTCAACATCGTGATGGAATTCCTTAGACATAAACGTAACAAGACCATTTTCTGTCCATAGAATAACTGGCAAGGGAATGCTTAAAGCGTGAGGAAAATGACCGTCATTACTTCCGTAAACATGAAAACTGTGAGAATCCCCTATATGATGAAAAATTAATTCTGAAGCGTTAAAAGGTTCTTTTTCCGTCTTCTCTTTTGCCAACAGTGAAGTCATGCTAAAAAACGAAAGAAACAAAATGGACAATAATGTTCTAAATGTACTGCTCTGCATTGAATTTTGATTTTAATAAATCACCCCTGAAAAATTCGCTGCAAATGTACGCACATTATATTTATTTACAAACTATAACAGACCTGATTATTTAGCTGTTAAAAACTGATTAATGCTATACACTTCAAATGCTAAAAAAATAAAATATGGGATAAAAAAATTGATAGTGTCACCTATCTTTTCTGTTTCATTAGAAAGAAATAAAGGGATAAGAAAAACAATAACCAAAATCATCTTTAAAATCATTAATAAAACAAATGGATTGAACACTTGTGTTTTGCCATTTGAAAATCGAAAATTAATGATAGAATAAACAATTAAAATTGATAAAGTATGAAATACATATATATTCCAAAGAGGTATTAGAAACACCTTGTCAGGAAACAAAGCATTTATTAAATAAATATGTAATAGATAAAGAATTGCCGAGCCTACAAGTAACTGTACTGTAAATAGTATTTGACGCTTTCTGAAGGATTCCCACATATATTTAATGCTTAGACATTTTGATAATTCGTCTTACAACAACGTAAATTGAAATTGAAACAGCAAATAAAGAGCATATAAGGGTATAAATAGAATGCTCATTTGGGAATTTTTCGTCTAAAAGAACACCTAAGTACGTTCCGCCAGCAATTATAGCTATCATCTGGAAAGCAATTCCAGAATATCTAGCATAACTATTTAAAGAGGAAGCTCTTTTCTTAGGAGACTTTTGCTGACTCATTAGTTTTTGTTGCACCTATTTTATGCGATGCCCCGTTTGCATTAGATGAGGCTTGGCCGTTACTCCCCATTGTGCAAGATGCATTAAATGTTGCGCCTGGTTCTACAGATAGTTTAGACACATTTACTACGCCTTCTATTTTAGCAGAAGATTTAAGGGAAAGCAACTCCGAAACAAAAAGCTCTCCATCAAAATTACCTTCTATATCTGCATTTACGCATTCTACTTTGCCTTTTATTAATCCGTCTTTACCAATAACTACTTTGCCAGAGGTTTTTACGTTACCGTCTAATTTACCATCAATTCTAAAATCTGCTTGAGAGGTAATATTACCTTTAATTACGGTGTTTTTTTCAATTCTGTTTGGTTGCCCACCAAAAGTCTCGACGGGCTTTTTGTTGTCTGAAAACATTTTACTCACTGTTTTGGGGTTGAAATTTGTGATTTATACTCTTCTAAATTTTTGTGTACTTGTATAATTTTATAGTTGGATGATAAAACTACAAAATTCTCATTTGTAATACGATAATCCTTATTGTTTTTTAAAAGCTCTAAATAACCCAGTGCATAATCCTTGGATTTAAAACCATGTACCACTACAAATTGATCTTCTAAAGTATAAATATCTTTAGATACAGTGTTTTTATATTTTAAGTCTTTAATTGACTCTTCTAGACGTTTTTTAAGTTCTAGTGCATTTTCGTTGTCTCTTATTTTAAAAGGGAAGACTACTTTCCAATTACTTGTAGCTTTAGCATCCTTCTCTGGCGAAAAATCTTTAACCGCTAATTTAGGTATCTGCTCTGCAACCATTTCTTCGGCTTTTTTGCCTTCTGGATTGTTAGGGTAAGTTAGTGCTACAAAATTTAAAGCTTCTTTAAAAGATTCAAAACCTTGTAATCTACCAATCGCATTTGCTTTTAGCATTTCAAACTTAGGTGCAATTGGGTCCCCTTCAAACCTATTAATATATTCTTGTGCTGTTGTAATTACATTTAAGAATTCTTGATTTTGAAACAGTTTATACAGTTCTGTGTATCTCTTCTCTGGACTGTCCTCATTATCTGCAAGAACAGCCTGCGGATTTAAAAGAATTTCTGCGTATCGTGAGTCGGAATGATTTTTAATAATGTCTTCCTTTACATTAGTTGCTAAGGGACTGCCAGACTCTTGGTAAATTTTATACAAATTGTATTTTGAAGGGAGAATTAAACGCTCTTCTGGATTAGATGCTAAAACCGATTCTAACTTGTCTGCCGCTAAAAAATTCTCTTTAAATTTTTCTTTGTAAATAATTCCTAATTGATAATTAGCAAAATTTCTTTCTGTACGCAAACTGTCTATTACGGCTACATCTGTAGGAATAGCATCTAAATAAAAATCTAGAGAGTACTTCTCTTCTGTTGTTGTTTCTCCATCTGTAGTGGTAGTTGTAACTATTTCTCCTGTAGCCTCTGACGGTAAGGCTTGAGATTTATCACTCCAACGCCAATTGTCTTCTAGTTTACGTTCGCCCCAACGGGTCTTAAATTCATTCTTTCCATAACCTAAACTGGTTACATTATAGAAATAGAATTTTCCTTCATTCTTTTTGCCAGACTTGGTTTCGCCAAATGCTGCAAAGCCCTTTGTGTTTCTTTTATTCTCGGCCTCGGCTTCTGCTTCGGCTTTGCGTTCTAATTCTGCAATATAATCTTTAAAATAGCTTACTCTTTCGTCTGGCGACATGGCATAAAGTACTAGTACACTATCTGCTTTAAAAACAATATCTTCATATTTAATAACATCTTCTAGATTGTCAAATTTCTTCTTTATAGCTCGGTATTTTTTAGTGTTAACCGTTAAGTTAGTTAAAACACTATCATAATATGCTCCTGAAGTTTTGTATTCATTTTGATCAAAATAGTAAGCGGCTAAATTCTCATAGTTTCTAGCATTTAGCTTATTATCTTTTTCTGTAACGTTTAAAGATTCGTTATAATAATCTATAGCCAAACTGTCTGGGCCTACGGCCGAATAATATTGCGCTATCTCATGGTATATTTTATCTAAAAATGGACGATTTTCTCTATCTAACTCTAAATCTGTTAGATAATCTAACAAGTCTTCTTTATTACCATCTTTAATTACTGTATTCCTAATTTTATTTATATGTGCATTAATCATGTACACTCTAGGAGATCTTCTGTTTAATGCAATTACTTTATCAAAAGCATAATTGGCACTGTCTTTATAGCCAAGTTGATTGTAAAGTTGTCCTATTATAAATAAATACCTTCCTTTTTCTGCTACATCTTTAGTATAGCCTTGTGCAATTTTTAATTTTTGAATTGAAGTATCTGCTGCGCCAATATTAAGGTAAGCCTGTGCTAAAACAGCATTGGCATCTGCGTATTCTTGGTCTTTTAAAACATCATACTTAAAAAGATTTTTTAAGTTTTTAATTGCTAAATCGGCATTGTCCAGACGCATGTTTGTTTTTTCTCGCCAAATACGAGCTTCATTAAACTTATCGCTGTCTGTATATTTTCTAAGGACATAATTAAAAGATTCTAAAGCAGGGATATAACGTTGGTCAAAATAACGTGCTTTCCCCAACAAAAGGAATGCTTCATCTATCTGCGGATTGCGTTCCACATATTTAATATCCATACTATGTCTTTGTATGGCCTTGGTTGCTTTTTCTTCGGCAATTACAAAATTGGGGTTGTTGCTTTCTGAGTCTAACTTTACCTCATCTGTAACCTCAAAGCGTTCCACAGGAAGTACTTCCCAGAAATCATCACGGTAGTTGTTATTTAATTCTTCTCGTCCTTTTTCAAAGGCGATATTACCATTATACAAGGTGTTGTATTTGGTATTTAGTGAGTGCCAGTTACGATTTAGAAAGGCATCTTTCTTTGTTGAACATGCTACAATAAGCATAAGCAACAGTACTCCCGATATAATACGATTAAAATAATACTTCAATATAAAAATCTTTCCTAACTACAATAACTAAAAAAAGCCCTATTTAGTATAGGGTTAATCGATAAAATACAGGTTATTTTTTTATTAGGCCCCAAAGAAAGTTTCTAACTCTTTTAAAGTAGCTGCTGAAGTCTTAATATCTTTTACGATTTCGCCTTTGTTTAGCACTACAATTCGCTCACAAACATCGGTAACATGCTGTAAATCGTGACTAGAAACTAAAACGGTAACACCGTCTTTTTCTGCCAATTCTTTAATGATTCCCTTTAGGCGAATTTGTGTAGTTGGATCAAGATTAGCAAAAGGCTCATCTAAAATTACAACTTCGGGGTTGCCTATAAAACTAGCTACAATTCCTGCTTTTTTCTGATTCCCTTTTGATAAATCACGCAAGTATTTTTTTTGACCTAAAATCTCTCCGTGAAAGAAATCTTCAAATTGGGACAACAGTGCATCTACATCTGCTTTATTTCTTCCCCTTAATTCTCCGATAAAGTAGAAATACTCTTCTGGAGTCAAATAACCAATAAGAAAGGTCTCATCTATGAAAGCAGAAGTAAAGGGTTTCCATGCTTCGCTTTGATCTACCTGAACATCATTACTTATAATATGACCTGTGCTCGGCTGAATCAAATCCAACAACAAACTAAATAAAGTGGTTTTACCTGCTCCATTATTGCCTACAAGACCAAAACTTTGCCCTTTAGGAATTTCTAAAGCATCTATATTTAAAACAGTTTGTGCTCCATATGTTTTTGAAAGGTTGTGTACTGTAATCATAATTGGTTATGCTTTTTGTTTGTACGCTGCAAGCGTTTTATATTTTTCTTTTTTGTAGATCTTTTCAATCATTGCAAATACTTTGTTTTTAAAAACAAAGCCTAATAAACCAAATACTGCGACAAAAATATATCCGGCCAAAGGACTTACTAGAAAATGCCCAATGGCATAAATTAGCATTGGTAAAAAAAGTTTTGGTAAAGTAAGCAGTAGCGTTTTAGAATTAAAAGCTTGTTTGTCACCAAAAGCTTTTTTATTTGATGTAAGGTCAATTGGTGATTTTACATAGGCACCGCCCCATAAGACTAAGTAAGAGTTAATGCCTATATTATAAATTGCTCCAACAAGTATTGCGGCATATACTTCCCATCCAAAATACAGGTAAAAAGTAGCTACTAATGTTGATATTATTGTTGCAATAATCACCAAATACCATTTGGACTGTAGGTATTCTCGGTATTGTATGTTTTGACTCATCATAAGAGGGTAATAGCTGCTATCCCAACTAGGTACATACTGCCCAAAACTGAATAAAAATCCACCCGTTACAAAAATGCCGGCAAAAACTCGCCAAAAAGGACCGTCGTAAATTTCTATGGCACCTGTAAAAAATAATAGCCCATAAAAAATAAAGAAAAAGCCCATTATAACAGCGGTACGTGCGCGCTTGTTTCTTTTAATTAGTTTGATGTCATTCTTTAAAAAGGTTGCTAAGTTTCCAAAACGATTTAGCCAATCTAAATCTTCTGTTTTTGCTTCTTCCGTTTTAATAGCTAAACCACCGTCTAAGAACATGTTTTCTTTAAAGTAGTTAAAAGAAGACCCAAAAAGTGCCAATAAAATTGTCCATGGAACTATTGCCGTAGCAGGAATATCATATAAGTAATTAAATATCGGCCCCGTATAGGTGGTAATATCAAACCAGCCATAATATTTTGATACTCCCAAAAGAATAAAGACCCCAGCTATTAGATAGAAAACATTATCCTTATTATTTACTAAGACATTAATAAAGTTATTACAGTAAATTAATGCCATAAAGCCTAGGTGCCACCCAATAACCCCTAAAGGGTTATACCCTTCTATAATTAGAATAATACTAAACGGTATAAAGAAAAAAGCATGTGTCCAATTAAAAAAAGAAACGATAGTTTTACCTAAAGAATAATGCACTATTTGACTTTTCTTAAAAGGCAAGTATAGTAAAGGTCTTATATTGGTTACAGGCATCTTTTGTAGCATATACCTAAACACCATATCAAAAGCGATATAGTATATAGCATATTGATTAACAACTCGCAAAGGGTCTCCTAAATCTGCTTTTTCTATTAGAAAATAAGATCCAAAACCCAGACTCAAAAAAACCAGAAGAAAATAAAGAGCTCCAAAGACCATTAGTATTTTAAACCAAATTTCTGATCTAAAAGAGGCTGATCTAATAAAGGATTTCCACTGAAGGCTGATAAAGTGTTTGAACATAGTCGTTGGTTGTTTTGTTCGTATGATTAGTGACTAAAATAGTTGATTTGTTACAAAATCAAAGCATTTTAAAAAAATGAAGTATTAAAATTATATGTTTCCTTAATTTTGCAACCAAAATAAATGCAATGAGTGATTTTTATAAACTAAGCCTAGCATCAGTTGACCCCCTAACACCAAATGCTGTTGCTTTAACTTTTGCCATACCAGACAGTTTAAAAACCATTTTTTCTTTTGAAGCTGGCCAATATATTACCCTAAAACATGAGGTTAATGGGCAAGAAGTTCGTAGAGCTTATTCTATATCATCTGCTCCATCGTCTGGCATATTAACCGTAGGTATAAAAAAAGTGGAGGGTGGTATTTTCTCTGTGTATGCAAATAATAAAATTAAGAAAGGTGATACTTTAGAAGTTATGCCTCCTGATGGTCGTTTTGTCTTTAAAAAAAATGAAGGTCAAAAAACCGTGGCTGCTTTTGCAGCAGGTAGTGGTATCACTCCTATTATGAGTATTGCACAAACTGTTCTAGAGGCAAATGATACTAATAAATTTGTTTTAGTTTATGGAAATCAAAAGCCAGAAGAAGCAATGTACCTTTCTAACTTAAAAGCGCTACAAAGTAAATATTCTGAACGTTTTTTTATAGAAGAAATTTACAGTCGTACTAATGTGCCAGATTGTCTTTTTGGCCGTATTGAGACCTCTACTGTAAATCTTATTATTAAAAATAAATATAAAGAGTTTGAGTTTGATGCCTTTTATTTATGTGGCCCAGAAACCATGATAGAAGCTGTTTCTACTACATTAAAATCTAGTGGTGTTAATGAAGATAAGATTCATTTTGAACTTTTTACATCGTCTGAAACCGAAAATAGCCTTGCCGAAAATTTAAATGGTAAAACCAAGGTAGAGGTACTAGTAGACGATGAAACTTTTCATATAGAAATGGATCAAAAAGAATTGATTCTAGACGCTGTGCTAAAAGAAGATATAGATGCTCCATTTTCTTGTCAAGGTGGGGTGTGTAGTAGCTGTATCGCTAGAATCACAGAAGGCAAAGCCGAAATGATAAAAAATCAAATATTAACAGATAGTGAAGTGGCAGAAGGTCTAATATTAACCTGCCAAGCACACCCAACAACAGCTGCTATAAAAGTTGATTATGATGATGTTTAATCAATAGTAAATCTGCCAGCTTAATACTATCTCATTTTTCTAGTAAGTTTTTATATTGGTTTACGTCTTACTATTCTAAGGTAAACATTGTAACTTTACGTAACAAAGCTTTTACATTGCAAAAAAACCTAGAGCATAAAACCGCTATATTAATTTTTGCCAATTCTCCCGAAGAAGATGGAAGGCAAAAACGCATAGCAAAAAGCGATTCACTTTTTAGCGAATTAAATAGACAAACGCTACTAAAAGTTGAAAAAACAAAGCTTCCTTTTTTTCAAATAACACAAGAAAAGCAATCAGGTCGTTCTTTTGGGGAACGTCTAGTTAACGCTATACAACATGTTTATGATTCTGGTTTCGAAAATGTTATTGCTATAGGTAATGATAGTCCTCAATTAAAAACAACGCATTTATTAGAAACTAATGCTAATCTAGCTAAAGGCAAAACGGTTATTGGACCTGCCTTTGATGGTGGTTTTTATTTATTAGGACTTAATCGCACTAATTTTAATGCAAGTCTTTTTAAAAGACTGCCTTGGAAACTTTTAACCCTTTTTACTCAATTATCATCTTTATTTGAGTCTAAGCAAGTTTCTATACATCATTTAGAAACCTTACACGATATAGATTCTAAAAGAGATATTGAAAAGGTATTGAACTACACTAAATCTCTTTCTAAAATATTTTTAAAATTCTTAGCTAGTTTTTGCAAAAAAGTGATTCTTACTTTTAAACAACGAAAGACTAGTTGTCAGCAAATTTATAGCTCATCCTTTTTTAATAAAGGCTCTCCTTATTCCGCTTTACTTCAATAAAAGCCTTACTTATACAATTTAGGCTAAAATTCTAAATAGACTATCCCGTTTATTACATACTGGATATTATCATAAAATTAAATAACACATTAAACACCATTAACAATGGCAAATTCATATTACGACCCGGCAGATTTACGAAAATTTGGCAAAATAACAGAGTGGAGTGAAGAACTAGGCACTAAATTTTTCGAGTATTACGGTAAGGTTTTTGAAGAAGGGGCACTAAGTGCAAGAGAAAAATCTTTAATAGCACTTGCTGTATCGCATGTGGTTAAATGCCCTTATTGCATAGATGCGTATACTAAAGATGGCCTACAAAAAGGGATTACTAAAGAAGAAATGATGGAGTCTGTACATGTAGGTGCAGCCATAGAAAGTGGAGCGACACTAGTACACGGTGTACAGATGATGAATAAGTACAATAAACTATCAATGTAAAGGGCTTAGCCTTTTTTGTAATAATTTATAACAAATGGAAAAAAGTATTTTACCAAAAAAGAAACCTTTGCAAAAGTCTCTTAAAGCTAGGGATAATGAGTTAGCAGTGAGTAACAAGCAATTGCAGATACTTGAAGGTGGTATTTTTGCTGATGGAGAGCTCCCTTATTTTAAAGATAAAATTAACGAGATAGGGCATTTTCCGTTACGACCAAAAAAGCTTGAAATTCTACAAATTAATGTAGGATACATGTGTAACCAAGTTTGTGAACATTGCCATGTAGATGCTGGTCCTGACCGTAAAGAGATTATGACTCGCGAAACTATGTTGCAATGCTTAGAGGTTATTAAAAATACTGGCGCACATACTTTAGATTTAACTGGTGGCGCTCCAGAAATGAATCCTGATTTTCGTTGGTTTGTAGAAGAAGCTGCAAAAGCTGGCATAAAGGATTTTATTGTCCGTTCTAACCTTACTATTATTAGAGCCAATAAGAAATACTATGATTTGCCAGATTTCTTTAAAAAACATAACGTGCATGTCATTTCTTCTATGCCACATTATACGCGTGGAAAAACAGACAAACAACGTGGAGATGGTGTTTTTGATAAGTCTATAAAAGCTTTACAAGAACTTAATGCAAGAGGTTATGGAATGCCAGGAAGCGATTTGCGTTTAGATTTAGTTTACAACCCTTCTGGAGCTTATTTACCAGGTGACCAAATGGCCATGGAAAAAGATTTTAAGAAAGCTTTAGACGAAGATTTTGGAATACAATTTCACAACCTATTTGCAATTACTAATTTGCCCATTGCACGTTTCTTGGATTATCTAATTGCTTCAGAAAATTACGAAGATTACATGTATGCATTAGTAGAAGCATATAACCCTGCAGCTGTAGAAAATGTAATGTGTACAAACACTATTTCTATAAGTTGGGATGGTTGGCTTTACGACTGTGATTTTAATCAGATGTTAGATTTAAAAGTAGCTAGTAAGGTCAAACATATTAAAGATTATAATGAAGATTTATTAAACGATAGAAATATTATTATTTCGCAACACTGCTATGGTTGTACAGCCGGTGCAGGTAGTAGTTGCCAAGGTACTGTTGCCTAAAACAGTGATTAAAAAGAATTAAAAATTTAGAATTATACAATTATGAGTTATTTACAAGCAACAAACGATTTATATAAAGAAGCAGCGTTAACACCAGACGTAGGACTATGCTGTACAACTAACCCTATTTGGGAACTTCCAGGGCTTAAAATCCCTAAAATAATGCAAGAGATGAATTATGGCTGTGGAAGTACTGTTCATGCAAGAGACTTGTCTAACAATCCAAGAATGCTATATGTAGGTGTTGGTGGAGGTATGGAGCTTTTACAGTTCTCTTATTTTAATCGCCAAAAAGGCGGCGTTGTTGGAGTTGATGTGGTTGACGAAATGTTGGAAGCAAGTCGTAAAAATTTTAAAATCGCAGAAGAAGAAAACGATTGGTTTAAGTCAGATTTTGTGGATTTAAAAAAGGGAGATGCTTTAAACTTACCTGTTGAAGATAATAGTATAGATGTAGCTGCACAAAACTGCTTATTTAATATCTTTAAAGAAGAAGATTTAACGCGTGCCATTGAAGAAATGTACCGTGTTTTAAAACCACATGGTAAATTGGTAATGAGTGATCCTACCTGTGAGCAAGAAATGAATGATACACTACGGAATGATGACCGCCTAAGGGCGCTTTGTTTAAGTGGAAGCCTTCCTATAGAAAAATATATAAAAGCTTTAACCGATGTTGGTTTTGGAACTATAGAAATTAGAGCAAGAAAGCCTTACCGCGTGCTTGCTCCTGGCGCATATCCTACAAACGAGTTAATTTATATAGAGTCTATTGAGGTTGCTGCTATTAAAGACCCTATGCCAGAAGATGGTCCTTGTGTCTTTACCGGTAAAGCTGCTATATTTTATGGTGATGAAGATTATTTTGATGATAAAAAAGGACATGTTTTACTTAAAAACCAACCTTTAGCAGTATGCGATAAAACAGCAAATGCTTTAGCCGCAATTGGTAGAGAAGATATCTTTATTAGCAAATCTACCTATCATTATGATGGTGGAGGTTGTTGCTAGTATATTTTCCTATTTGCATTTTCTTTAATTTGTTAAAAAATGCAATTAACGTAAGGTGATTGTTTTATTACCGTCTTATGTATCGTACTTACTAACTCAAGTATTAAACCACCTCTATCGACTACAAATCGAGGGTGGTTTTTATTTTCTATATTATAACATTATGAAAAAACCCCGGAAAGAACAATGGAAAGAAATCGTTTTTGACGATAAAATTGCTGAAAACTCTAAGTTTAAAATCTCTTCTTATGGCCGAATACTAAATTGTAATGGCGAGAAAGAGTATCTAGTTAAAGAGCAATTTATTAATGGCTATCAGAACTTACCACTAAAACAAAGAATAAATAAAAAATCTACAAGCAGGTATGTCCATAAACTTGTAGCCGAAGCATTTCTTGAAAAAGGTGATGGTGTTTATGTAATACACCTTAATTACGATAAAAAAGATAATCGCGTCGAAAATTTAAAATGGGCTACTAAAAAAGAAAAAGAAGACCATCAATTTAGTAATCCAGAATACAAAGATGCTTCTCGTAGAAGAACCTACTCCAAATTAAGCGAAGGTAAAGTAAGACTTATTAAGCGTAAAATACACGACCCTAATCGAAGAACACGCATGAAAATGATCGCCCGGCAATTTGGTATATCAGAAATGCAATTATACCGTATTAAAAGTGGCGAAAACTGGAGCAGCGTAACTGACTATTAAGCTACTTATCCTAAAATTCTTTTAATCATATTTACTATACGTTCAGGTGCAATGGTTTCTATGGCATTTTCGTAGCCCTTAGGATGTTTGTTTCCATATACAGAAGTTGGTATTAAAGGGTAACGCTCTGTATTTGATACTAAAGCGTATTCTTCTGGCTGCCCGTATGGAGCAAAACCAGCATAAGGGTGGGTAACCCCCCATACTGTGACTACAGGAATGCCATAATTAGTTGCTAAATGTCCATTTGCACTATCCATAGATAGCATAAGATCTAAATTTGAAATTAAACTTAGTTCATCTAGAAATGATATTTTGCCTGCTATATTAATTACTGTTTCTTTAAAATTATTTTTAATTTTAGTAAGTGTAGCAACTTCTCTTTCTCCGCCACCAAATAAAATTATTTTTAAATTATTTTCTTTAGAAAGTGAGGTTATTACTTCTTCTATTAGCTGTAATGGATACATTTTCCCTTTATGCGCAGCAAAAGGAGCTATCCCTACCCATCTCTGTTTTTTATCACTGGTAATTTCCTTAATTACGCTATTTAGTTGAATCTTTTTTAAAGGTTTTACCTTATCCAATGCAATAGTATAACCTAAGTTTTTAAAAACAATAGCATAACGCTCGTGCGTTGTTTGCAACTGCTTAAATATTTTATTCTTGGGCCTAGTTAGTGCCGCCTTTTCTTTTCGGCCTTTGTTAATTTGAGCAAATCTAATAGGTGTTGTTCTAAAAAATAATTTAAGAATATTGCTCCTTAAAACATTATGTAAGTCAGCTACAGCCGTTAGTCTTAATTGTTTTAGTTCCCTATAAAGTCTATAGATTCCAAAAAAACCTTTATGCCTTCCTTTTAGGTCTGCTTCAACAATTTTGATATTAGAGAAAGAATTAAATATGGGTGCAAATTGAGCTCTTGTAAGTACAGTAATCTGTAAATCTGGATAGGTTTCTTTAAGTGCCGATAAAACAGGAATTATCATTGCAACATCCCCCATTGCAGAGAGACGAATGATTAAAATGTGCTGTGGTTTATTTTTGTCCACGTAGGATGGGGTTTAATTCCTCATCATTATACATCTTCATTTGTTTGTAGACTTTCATGTATTTTTTACCACTCTCAATATCTGCAAGTAATTGATCAATAGCAGTACAAAGATCCTTTTTCTGTTCTAATAAAACTTGAAGTTTAGCCGAACATTTATTTATATGATCATCAGAAGCATCTTTTCTATCTACCTCTTCTTGCATGTGATAGATTTTAAGTGCCAAAATAGAAAGGCGATCTATTGCCCAAGCGGGACTTTCGGTATTTATCGTTGCACCTTCTATAATTTGAACCGATTGGTGTTTTTTAAGAAAATAACTGTCAACATACTCTACCAAATCTGTTCTGTCTTGATTGCTGGCATCAATTTTTCTTTTTAAAACTAATGCGTCAGCAGGTTTAATTTCTGGGTCTCTAATAATATCTTCATAATGCCATTGTACAGTATCTATCCAATTTTTTCTATAGAGCAAATGCGTTATTTCTTCTTTATCATATGGGTTTAAAAATGTTTGATTTACATCATCAATCACATGATACTTACGAATGCTTTCTTCAAAAATTTTAAACGCTGTACTACTAAACATACTAGAAATTTTAGCAAATATACTTTATCATTTAATCAAACCTATACCAAATAAAATAAATGGAACCAAAACACAAGCCGTAAGCACTATTTCTTTGAAGCGCTTTCTTTTAAAGGTTTCCAAAAAATTAGTAGCAAAAATTGCTGCAGGGAAAAAAGTATATAACAATACTATATAATTATTTGCTTCTATCGTTCTAAGAAAAAATACTGTCATTCCCACCAAAAAATAAGCCAATAGCAAGCGCAAATGTATTATACGACCAACTCCTTGATACCCTTGTTTTATAAATACAAGCAAGATTACTACTAAAATTGTAGCGATAAATGCAAATGGTTTTACACTAAAATGAGCTATAAAATTATCTGTAAAAGATGACGGTACTTTTAAGATAGCGTAATGCTCTTTTAAGAAAATAATATTATCCGTTAGAATTAAGAAAGATGAGCTTAGAAGTAAAAAAATAATACCTGCCATAAATGGAACAAGCCAATTTCTAAATTCTTTAGTGCCATAAATATATACTGCTAAAAAAACTACTATCAAATAAAAGAGCGCCCAAGAATCAAAGATACTCGCTACACAAATCCAAAGCGTTCCATCGAAAATCTTTTGCTTCACTTCTTTTAAGGTTTTTAAAGCCAGTAAGCGGTTTATCGATAGCATTAAAAAAAAATTACAAAGGACAACTTCTTTATAATTCATTATTTGCGGAATAGCCATACATAACAATACAAAAAACAACATGGCAAAAGTTGTCGTATTTGTTATTTTTCTTGTTCTTACAATTTCTTGAACTCCCACAGACTGAAGTACAAGCGCAATAAAAAAAGCAATAAATAACAAGCTATTTTCTAACTGGATTTTTAGAAAAAAATAGTTTAAAATGTAAAACCCTAGCAAGGAAATCAATAAAACTAGATAGTTGATTGGTTTAGTTTTGGTAAAAAAACTTGATATCATGTTTGGTTTTACTATTTTTGCCTAGTAAATATAGTTAAGATGAATGCATTTTTTTCTTTGATAGAAGACTTATTTGTAAATATACTGTTTGCTCCTTACGATTTTTTCCGTTTTATGGATAGTTGGGCAGGTTCTAATGCCATTAATTGGTTGTTCATGATTATAGGTTTTATTGCTATGGTATATTGGATGGGCCAGTTAAAAATATTTAACGATAATGGTGAGGAAGATAAGAGCAGCACTTCGCATTCTTACTTATAGACCAGTACTCTTTTAATTTATTTTCTAGAAATTATAGTAGGCTTTTTATAAGTCGAAACCTATATCTTTTCGATAGTACATTCCGTCAAAATCTATTTTTTTAATATTCTTATACGAAGTCGCTAATGCATCTTTATGGTCTTTGCCATAAGATGTAATCGCTAAAACGCGACCTCCATTGGTTTTAATTTGATTCTCATCGACTTTAGTGCCTGCATGAAAAACAATGGATTCACTTACTTTTTCTAAACCACTTATTTCTTTTCCTTTTTCATAAGCCTCAGGATAGCCACCAGAAACAGCCATAACAGTTACTGCAGCTCTTTCATCAATATCTAATTGTATTTTATCTAAAGTCTGGTTTGCAACTGCCTGTAGCAACTCAACAAAATCATTCTTAATTCTTGGAATTACTACTTCAGTTTCTGGGTCTCCCATACGAACGTTATATTCTATCACTTTTGGGTCGTCCCCAACTTTTATCAGACCTATAAAAACAAAGCCTTTATAGCGGTAATTATCTTTTTTTAGCCCTTCTACAGTAGGCTTAACAATACGCTCTTCTATTTTTTTAATAAATACAGCATCAGCAAACGGAACTGGAGAAACAGCTCCCATACCACCAGTATTTAGGCCTTTATCTCCTTCGCCTATGCGTTTATAATCTTTTGCCATAGGTAAAACCTTATAGTTTTTACCATCGGTAAGTACAAAACAACTCAATTCTATTCCGTCTAAAAATTCTTCAATAACAACTGTTGTGCTTGCATTGCCAAATTTGGCATCCAAAAGCATGGCTTTAAGCTCCTTTTTTGCTTCTTTTAGGTCATTAAGTATTAATACTCCTTTGCCTGCTGCTAGACCATCTGCTTTAAGTACATACGGTGCTTTTAAGCTTTCTAAAAACGAATAGCCTTCCTCTAAATTAGAAGCAGTAAAGCTTTTATATGCCGCTGTTGGAATATTATGACGCATCATAAATTCTTTAGCAAATTCTTTAGATCCTTCTAATGTAGCCCCTAATTTCTCTGGGCCTATTACTGCAACTTCTTTAAGTTGCTCATCATCTAAAAAGAAATTATGAATTCCTTTTACTAATGGGTCTTCCGGGCCTACAAGAACAAGATTAATTTCTTCTTTTAAAACCAACTCTTTGATAGCGGTAAAATCAGTAACAGCAATCGCTATGTTTTTAGCAACTTTATATGTGCCAGCATTACCAGGCGCTACAAAAAGCTTATTAGTTTTAGGGCTTTGGGCAATTTTCCATGCCAAGGTATGTTCTCTACCACCAGAACCAAGAATAAGAATGTTCATCTTTAAATTTTTGCCAAAAATACTACTTGAAAAAAGGTATCCTACAAATTGTTAGAAAAATCTCGATGTTCTTTTTTTTGAAGTTCTTCTGGTGATAAGGATTTAAAATATTCAAATACTTTTTTTAGCCCTTCTGAACGATGTACTTTTGGCTCCCAACCTAATATTTCTTTTGCTCTTGATATATCTGGTTGTCTTTGCAATGGGTCGTCTTTTGGTAATTCTTTATATATAATTTTTTGCCCTGTTCCAGTTAGCTTAATAATTTCTTGAGCAAACTCTAAAATAGTAGTTTCATCTGGGTTTCCAATATTAACAGGTTCTACATAATCACTCATTAACAAACGATATATCCCTTCTACTTGGTCATCTATATATGTAAATGACCTTGTCTGAGAGCCGTCACCAAAAACCGTTAAATCTTCTCCTCGTAAAGCCTGTCCCATAAATGCGGGAACAACACGTCCGTCGTTTAATCGCATACGAGAACCATAGGTATTAAAAATTCGAACAATTCTCGTATCTAATCCATGATATCTGTGATATGCCATTGTTATGGATTCCATAAAGCGCTTTGCCTCATCATATACACCTCTTGGGCCAATGGGGCTAACATTGCCATAATATGCTTCATTTTGTGGATGCACCAATGGATCACCATATACCTCTGATGTAGAAGCCACTAATATTCTTGCTCCTTTTTCCTTAGCTAGGCCAAGTAAATTTAGCGTTCCTAATGAACCCACCTTTAAAGTTTCAATAGGAATTTTTAAATAATCTATTGGGCTTGCAGGTGAAGCGAAATGTAAAATATAATCCAGATCTCCTTCTAAATGTACAAAAGTTGAAACATCGTGGTGGTGAAACTCAAACCGCTCTAAAGGAAACAAATGTGCTATGTTTTTTAAATCTCCAGTAATTAGATTATCCATGCCAATTACGTGATGGCCTTCAGCAATAAATCTATCACATAAGTGCGATCCAAGAAATCCTGCAGCTCCTGTAATTAATGTTTTTTTCAATCTTCTTTTTTTAGTTTTTCCTCTTTATTTTGTCTTTCGGAATTTCCCTTTAATAAATCCATTTTCCTTTTTAATAAAATTTTTTGTTTTAATGAAGTAAAGTTATAGTTGTATCTGAAGAATATGTAACTCAATAAAATTACAACACCAACAAGCATTATTACCATTCCTAAATTTCTTGCCTTACTTCCTAAAATAATAAATAGCACTACGAAAATTAGGTTGAAGCATCCAATAATAAAACTTGCTTGCTTGTGAGATAATCCCCAATAATCAATTAAAACATGATGCGTGTGATTTCTGTCAGGCGAAAAAGGTCCTCTTTTATTGGCTATTCTAATTGTAAAAACTCTTGCGGTATCAAACAATGGTACAATTAAAATACTTATTGCAATTAATGGAGCATTTTCTAGTAAAAAAGGAAGGCCTTCATATGATTCTGGTTTTAAGGCCAAAAATTTTAAAGTAAGTATGCTTATAATAAACCCTACAATCAAAGAACCAGTATCTCCCATGAATATTTTTTTGTTAGAAGAAATATTAAACCCAAAAAATGCCATTAGACAGGCATTCATAGTTATACTAATAAGTGCAAAAAAATATTCTCCAGACATGTAAAAGATTGTTGTATAAATCATCATAATTACAATACCTACCACTGAAGCCAAACCATCTATACCATCAATTAAATTATAGGAATTAATTATAGTAATCATCAAAAAGCCAGCAATACCAAGATATAAGTAATAAGGTATATCATAAATATTAAGAAATCCATTTAAGGATTCAATAGTGAAACTAGGGTTCACTAATACAAAAACTATAGCAAGAGCTTGAGCAATTAGTTTAGACCCTGGAGATAAAACAACTAAGTCGTCTTTTAGGCCTACAATAAACAAAATGGTGAGCCCTGGTATAATATATAGTGTCTCTTCAAAAATTGCCCTGTCTTTAATAAAGAAAAGGGCAAATACTAAAACATAAAAAAATGATATCCCACCTAGAGTTGGAGTTCTACTGCTATGAGAACTTCTCTGATTAGGATTATCCATAAGCCTTTTATATTCAACTACACCTATAATCTTTGGTATTGTAAGATAAGTTAGAAGAAAAGCCCCTATGAAAAGTAAAACTGCTGTTTCTAAAAAATACAACCTTATAATTTATTTAGTGCTAATTTAACAAAAAAATAGACTATCCTTTTATGTCTCGATATTCTGCTTGGCTCCTTTAAAAATCTATAAAACCATTCTAAACCTAATCTCTGATAAAAAATTGGAGCTCTTTTTTTTTCTCCAGAATATACGTCAAAACTTCCGCCCAATCCCATATATAAAGCTGAATGTTCTTTTATAAAGTCTGCCATTAAAAATTCTTGCCTCGGACTACCAAGAGCAACAAAAACAATTTGAGAGCTAAGGGTTTTTATATCTTTTAAAATATTTGCTTTCTCGTCTTCTTTAAAATACCCATCTCTATAACCAACTATATTAAGTTTTGGATAGTCTCTTTGTAATAAAGAAACTGTTTTTTCTATTACAGTTTTTGTTGACCCTAATAAATAAACAGATTTATTCCCTTCAAATCTTCTAATTATATCCAGCCACAACTCGGCGCCAGCTATTTTGATTGTTTTAACGCCTTTTCTTTTCAACGCAAGAACTGACCCTATCCCGTCTGAATAACCAATGTTGGCATTTATAATTTCTGTTATTTCATCTGACTTTAGTATTATCTTTTCAGCATTTATAGCAATTAAAATTTTATTCTTATCTATTATAAAGTCTAAAAGCTCTTTCTTACTTGTAAAAGCGTATACTCTTTTATTGTTAACTATAACTGACTTCATTTGTTACTTATATGGGTTAATTGCCTATTATCAATTAAAAATAACGAAGTAAAAAAAGCTACAAATAGTATCCCCGCGTTCCTTATTAAATAATTTTCTGCTACACAAACAAACAGTATTAATACTATTAAAAATAAAGTTGTATTATTTTTTCTTATAAGACCTAGGAATAATGAATATCCAAAAAATAATAACATCCCAACAAAAGACAGAAGACCACCTTCAATAAAATATCCTAAAAATTGATTATGAGAATTATATTCTTCTTTATACGCATATTTTAAGCCAGCTTCCTTATATCCTTTTTTTAGAGTATTTATTTCTTTGTTAATCCCGTACCCCAAAATAGGCTTTTCCATTATTAAATCAACAGCAACTTTCCATCTTGATAATCTAGAATCACTATACGTCTTAGAGTTATATTTTGTAGATGAGTTTGCCTGGAGCTCCCATTTGAGTTCCTTTGTTAGTTTATGATATACGTAGGTTTTTTTTAGGAAATAAAAAGAGCATGTCAAAACAGAAACTCCAATTACAGAAATAGCAATATTC
>CAZLUS010000025.1:0-22472 GCA_964562775.1 uncultured Flavobacteriaceae bacterium
ACTTATCCTGCAAAGCGGGTGCAAATATAAAACCCTTTTTTCATTACAACAAAACTTATGAAATTATTTTTTAATCTTTTTAACAATATAGGAGTATATTGCTGATTATCAGTATTTAGAATATGTGTTTTTAAGAGAAAAAATTCCAAACTAAACCAAATCGTAACACAAAGTCCCTATAGGGATAATTAGGAGCAGCATAAAAATCGTTCTGATTTGTCAAAATTGAATTTAAATGCTCTGCTTTTAAAAAAATTCTAGTTTGACGCACTTTAGCATTTATAAAAAGATCTAGTAAAGGAAAAGCTCCAAATTCTTCATTGTTTTGCGTATAAAATTCCCCTAACAAAGGATGGTATGCATCTAGATTATATGCAGTAAAGTATTTAAAGTTTACTCCAGTTTGTATATACATAGCTTTATTAAACACATCGCTTGAAAAATATAAGGTGTTACGGGTTACAAACTCTGGCACATTTAGCACTTGATTGTTTTGATCAACTTCTTGGTACAAGAATGTATTATTTAGCGACCATTTTCTCCATTTAAATTCTTTTTCGTATTTAATTTTTAAATAATTGACTGTTTCTGTTTCCTGAAAAGCCCTTACAAAAGCATTTTGGTTTCCATCAGCTATATCTTCTTGGGTAATATCGTCAGTTGTGGTAAAGTAAGTATAATTATCTATGGCTGAATATTTAGCTGATAGATTACCTAATAATTTGGAATTAAAACCAAAACTAATGGATTGGGTTTGTTGTCTTTGAAAATCGTCATTTTGCCAATTAAAATTCTCATAATCACTTTGGTATAAGAGAAAATTAAAGCTTGGAGCTTTAGAAGAACTGTGTATCGCCGCTGTTAGGGTGTTATTAGCATTCAATTTGTATAGCGCACCAGCATCAAATAAATTACCAGCTAAATCTCCAGACACATTAAACCTAACTTTGCCTGATATTTGTAATGGTCCTATATCGTTCTTGTAGTCAGCACCTGCAGATACTTCATTCCCTTCTAATTGGTTTTGTATGGTTTCTCCTTCTCTAATAAGAATGCTGTTAAAGGAATAATCGTAATTATACAAACTTAAATTACCCGATAAAGCCCCTAAAGTTTTGTTAGAAAAGTTAGCAGAAACTTGATTAAATGTTGTTCTAAGCCTTGCTGTATCATCTATAACATTAACAAAAGCATTACCAAAAACCTCACTTTCTGAATCTTGAGTGAATTGATAAAGCTTAGACTCATAACTATATTGATGTCCTATTGACAAGAGTGTAGCACTATTTTTAATGGAATCTTTTTTTGGTTTTACAATATTAAATTGATGATCTAGGAAATAACGTTTGCCTAAGATGCGATTGTCTGCAAGATTATTGTCCAAACTGTTAAACGCCACATCTATAAGTGATCTGTTTGAAAAATCTATATTACCAGTGTCATCTCCAGATTCGAACTGAGTTCTATCAGTAATACCACCGTTCTCTTCTGTTTCTAGTTCTTGCGATGCATAATGACCCCGTGCCCAATAGCTATTATTTTTCGTTTTATAATTAAATGTTGTTCTAAAAATTGCAGCTTCACTCTGATTAAAATTATATTTCCCTAATGATCTAAATCCATTAAAAGCAATAGAAACATTAAACCTCTCGGATGTATTTAATGCCAACATAGCATCTAAAAACTGACCTTGCTCAAAGGTTGTCTTAAAAGTTAGCTCTGTTAAAGGTGTGGGAACATTATAATATAGAATATCTTCTGCTTTAAAATACTTTTGATTTTTAGCTATCGCTCCTAATTCTGGATAAACAGAATTACTATCAAAATTCTTACCAAGAGCATTATAAGGCTGTCCAACATTAGAAAATGGTAACAATTCAAAATCGTCTCTTCTAAGGTAATTGTATTTATAATCTTTCTTAATAGACAAAGTAGTATCTAAAGAGATGGTATCTCTTGCTAAAGAAATTGACTTATAATCATTAGCAGTTAAAGGTTTAGCCTGTGCCTTTTCTTTTTTGCTAAAGAGCCCCTTAGCAAATCTAACGGAATCTTTTACTGTAGAATCCTTTGTAACCAAAACAGGATTTGGTTTTATCTGTGCGTTTAACTGACAAAAAACTAATAAGGTAATTATTAGAGCGAGGTATTTCATTTTTCAGAATTGCACAACAAAGGTAATTTTTTTGTTTGTAAACAAATGTGAAAGTTTATGTTCATATCCTAAATTATAGCTAAAAACCATGCCTATTCAATAATTTAAGAGTTTAGTTTTTATTATTCATTAAAAATTACATAATTTCCCCTTCTTAAATTAATTGTAAATGAAAATAAAATTACTCCCCCTAATATGCTTTTTTATCACAGTAAGCTTTAGTTACGCTCAATACAAAGAGTCTACTCCCTGGATGAAAGAATTAAGGAAAAGAGAAAATACTAGCACTGCTAGGTCTTCACAACAACAAGAACAACAACATTCTATTTACGAAATTAGAGCTGCATTTGACGATTATTGGTCAAATTCTAAATTCGACCCAAATGCAAAAGGTAGTGGCTATAAACAATTTAAGCGCTGGGAAAACCTTTGGTCGCATATGGTTGATGCCGAGGGTATGTTACCCACTCCAAAAGAACTGTGGGATAGCTTTATAAAAAAAGAAAGAAGTGTTGGTAATACGAATCCAACAAGTAATTGGAATCCTTTAGGCCCTAATAGGCCCGGTGTCCTCTCTGGCTCATTACCTGGTACTGGAAGAGTGAATACAGTAATTGTTGATCCTAATGATGCCAATACGTGGTATGCAGGAGCACCTGCTGGCGGGGTATGGAAATCTACCGATGCCGGTTTAAATTGGGCAAGTCTTTTTGATGATTTTCCACAAATTGGAGTTTCTGGCATTGCTATAGACCCTAACGATTCTAATATAGTTTATATAGCAACAGGTGATGATGATGCAGGAGATACTTTTAGTGCTGGTGTGTTTAAATCTTTAGATGGAGGACAAACATGGAATGAAACTGGTCTAAACCCTAGTAATTCTAATGTTGGCCTACTTATGGGAGAGATTTTTATTAATCCTGATAATACAGATATTGTTTATGTTGCTACCACGCAGGGCTTATTTAGAACACTTAATGGTGGTACAGATTGGGTCAGTATTAGAGCAGGAAATATAAATGATTTTCGTTTAAAACCTAATGACCCTAATACCTTATACGTTGTAACGAGTAATACTTATTTTAGATCAACGGATGGTGGAGATACCTTTGCAAATATTACAGACATCTTGCCTAATAATGCAGGTAGAATAGCTATTGAAGTTACGGAAGACAACCCAGACGCACTTTATATTTTAATGGCGGATACTTTTGGTAATGGCGGAGGCTTTTTAGGATTGTTTAAATCTACAGATAGTGGTGAAACATTTACCGCTAGTACTAACACAACTAATATTTTTGAAGCAAACCAAACTTTTTTTAATCTTGCTTTAGAAGTTGCTCCTTTTGATGAAGACCTCTTATTTACCGGAGCATTAAATATTTGGTCAAGTTTAAATGGAGGTGATATTTTTGAGCAAGTTAACCAGTGGTTTACTAATAATGAAAGCTATACACACGCAGATATTCATTTTATAAGATATTTTGGAGACACTTTATTTGTTGGTAGCGATGGAGGACTTTATGTTTCTAATGATAACGGGGCTACTTTTGAAAACAGAACAGGTAATATGGAAATTACCCAGTTTTACCGTTTAGATGTTGCAAATAACAGCGCTGCAAGAATTGCTGGTGGTACTCAAGACAATTCTGGTTTTGTTTTAACTGACGGACAATGGAATATATATACGGGTGGTGATGGTATGGATTATGAAATAGACCCTAACAACCCCGATCTAATATATGGTTTTGTACAATTTGGAAACTTTTTATTTATTACAAACAATGCAGGCCAAACCGCAGCTACTGTTCCAGCACCTTTAAACGCTGCTGGAGATGGTAGAATTCAAGGAAATTGGATTACTCCGCTAACCATTACTAGTGACGGTACTGTGTATTCTGGCTATAATGCTGTATATAGATTAGATGGTGGGCAATGGACAAGAGTATCTCCAAACCTTGGAAATGGAAATATTGAAGATTTAGAAGCGCACCCTACAGACCCTAATATTCTCTTTGTAGCTGATAATGACGCTATTCTTAGAAGTACAGATGGCGGCGCTTCTTTTGATGAAATAAATACCTTTGGTTCTTTTATTTCTAGTTTTACCATTAACCCTAATGACCCAGATATTTTATATGTAACTACTTCTAATAGGGTTGGTATTTCACAAAACAACCAACCAAATGAAAGAGGGGTCTTTAGATTAACTATAGATGGTGATAGTTCTACAGTAGAAGATATTACCTTAAATCTAGGTTCTTCGGATCAAGCCTTCTTTTCTATAATATCTCAAGGCAGAAACTCAACCAACCCTGTATTTGTTGGTACTAATCTTGGTATTTATCGTTTAGATGATACCCTTACAGAATGGGAAGAATATTTTACAGGCTTACCAACTACACCAGTAGGTGATTTAGAAATAAGCCTTAATGACGAATTGCTTATAGCTGCTACTTATGGAAGAGGTATTTGGCAATCTCCTATTCCTGTTGAATTGCCTGAAAATGATGTGCTATTAAGTGCTGTAAGTCCTTCTTCAAATATTGTTGTTTGTGGAGAAATTGTTCCTGAGTTAGAAGTATTAAATAATGGAGAAAACCCTATTACCACCATTGATATTGCTTATGAAGTTAATGGGACTCCATTTACTAGCCAATGGCAAGGAACTTTAAATAGCGGTGAAACTACAAGCATTACACTACCTAGTTTAGACAACTCTTTCTTTGGGCTTATAGACTTAGATGTAACAATTACTACTGCTAATGATGCATTTGCAGATAATAATAGTCTCTCTACAAGTTTTGTAGCTAATAATTTTGCCAATGGAGGAGAGTTTTTTGATTTTGAAGATGATAGTACCCTGGTTAGCTTTAACCAAAACGGTGGAGAACCACTTTGGGAAAGAGGTGTCCCTAGTGGAGACCTTTTAAATACTGCAAGTTCTGGAACACAAGTATTTGGCACTAATTTAGACGGTGACCACCCTGATCAAACACAAGCTTTTTTAGTTAGTGGCTGTTATGAATTAGCTAATATAGTAGCACCTGTATTACGTTTTCAAATGGCATTTGATTTAGAAATAAATTTCGATATTGTTTTTGTTGAGTACTCTATAGACGATGGCATATCCTGGGATGTTTTAGGGAATATAAATAGCCAACCCAATTGGTATAATAGTGATAGAACAAATGCTAGTTCGGGAGCAAGTAATGACTGCCAAAACTGCCCTGGAGCGCAATGGACAGGTACCGAGGCCACACTAACAGAATATGCGTACGATTTTGTGGCGAATGCAGCGCAAGGTGAAACTGACCTTACTGGAGAAAATAATATCATATTTAGAATTGTATTTCAATCAGACCCTAGTGTTACTCAAGAAGGAGCTATTGTAGATGACTTTACTGTAGATGGTTTTCAAGATGATGAAGATGATGATAACGATGGGGTTTTAGATGTAGATGACAACTGCCCACTCATAGGGAATGCCTCGCAATTAGATACTGATGGTGATGGTGAAGGCGATGCATGTGATACTGATGATGATGGTGATGGCGTCGTAGACAGTGAAGATAATTGCCCTTTAATAGCTAATGCAGACCAAGCCGATACCGATGGGGATGGCATAGGCGATGTATGCGATCCTGATTTAGATAATGATGGGGTGCCTAATGATATTGATTTGTGCCCTAACACTCCTGCAGATGCTATTGTAGGGATAGACGGTTGTGCCATCTTTTCTTTACCAGCCGATAATTTTACTATTCTTTCAACAGGAGAGTCTTGCGAAATAAGTGACAATGGTTCTATTAGTATAAGTACAGCTATTGCAATGAGCTATACCGCTACCTTAACAGATGCAGATGGTATTGTAGCTTCAGAAAGTTTTACTGAAACTACCAATTTTACAGATTTAGTAGCTGGAAATTATACCGTATGTATAACAGTAGAGGGGCAAGACAGTTTTGAGCAGTGTTTTGATCTTCTTGTAACACAACCAGAACCCTTAGGCGTTTCTTCTTTAGTGAGTGACTTAGATAATTTTGTAACACTTACTCTTAGTGGTTCAGATACCTATTTTATAGAATTAAATGGCGAAACACATATTACTACTGAAAATGAAATACGCCTTCCTTTAGATAATATTGAAAATACGCTCTCTGTAAAAACAGGTGTAGATTGCCAAGGTATACATAACGAAAATATTGTTTTAAGTTCAGAAATATTTGTGTATCCAAATCCTAATTCTACTGGGCTCCTTAATATATACTTAGGCTCACCTGATGAATTTAGTACTGTAGATATAGCACTCTTTGACGTTAATGGCGGTTCTGTTTTTGCAAAAACGCTTCCTGTAGATAGTGGTTATGTTTCTTTTAGCATAGCAGGTTTACCAGCAGGGGTATATATCTTAAACCTAAACACGACAAACTCATTATTAAATTATAAGATTATTAGACGATGCAAAAATATTTGAAAAATTTTATATCTGTATTTATAATTGCACTTATAGCTACTGCTTGTGGTAGTGATGATGGTGGTGAAGTACCACCGCCACCGCCACCGCCTGCACCACCGCCAGAAGCTGTTACGCTTATTTTCCCTCCTAACAATACCGTGTGTAACCAAGGAGAAATCTTAAGCGAAACCCAAAGCATAGTTACTTTTGAGTACAGCTTAGCTGAAAATACAGATACCTATGAGGTTAATGTTATTAATCTAAATACTAATATTTCGCAAAGCTTAAATTCTACTACAGATGAACTAGCAATAACTATTGAAAGAGGTACTCCTTACGAGTGGTTTGTTATATCTAGAGCAGAGGGAACTAATGAAACTGCTACCAGTGATAGTGCTCTTTTCTTTAATGAAGGACCAGGTATTACTAATTTTTCTCCTTTTCCTGCTCAGGCTATAAACCCAACTAGAGGTGTTGCGTTACCAACCACCACTACAGCTGTAAATTTAGAATGGGAAGCTAATGATACTGATGGTGCAGATGATATCGTAGGTTTTGAAGTCTTTTTTGGCACATCTCAGACAGATCCTGCTAGCTTAAATCCTTCGGAACTTATAACAGAGACTATTATAAGTGATGTTGCTGTTACCTCAGGCATCAGATATTTTTGGCAAGTTATTACTACAGATAGTCACGGAAATACCTCTACTTCTGAGCTTTTTTCGTTTCAAGTATTGTAATCAAAATTATTTTAAAAAACTCCTTAACACTACTAGCACAAAAGCTAATAGTGTTAAGGTTTATACATTTTAATCCAATATGCTAATGGTATATGGCTGCAACTTTAAAATGGTATAACAAAAATAATCTAGTCTCAGGGACAGACGAAGCAGGTAGAGGCTGTTTAGCAGGCCCTGTGACTGCAGCCGCAATACTACTACCAAAAAGCTTTAAGAACCCCATATTAAACGACTCCAAACAGCTCTCCGAAGCCAAAAGAGAAATTCTTAAGCCCATACTAGAAAAAGAAGCGATAAGCTATGGTGTTGCCCATGTTTTTGAAGAAGAAATAGACAACATAAATATTTTGAATGCTTCTATTCTTGCCATGCATAAATCTTTAGCCAAATTAAACACAGCACCTGATTTAATTCTCGTAGACGGTAATAGATTTAAGGCTTATAAAACCATACCACACAAATGCATTATTAAAGGGGATAGTAAATATATGTCTATTGCTGCTGCCTCAGTACTCGCAAAAACCTATAGAGATGCCTATATGTTAAAATTGCATGAAGAATTTCCAATGTACAATTGGGCAAAAAATAAAGGCTATCCAACCAAAGAACACCGCCAGGCAATACGTAAATACGGACTCACTAAATACCATAGAAAGAGCTTTAGGCAATTACCAGAACAATTCTCTTTAGATATATAATTAAAGACTGTAAATTTGACCTAAAGCTTTATTTAAAATGAGATTTAGAATATTATTCCTGTTTCTAACTATACTGGCCTGTACTAAAAAAGCAACCGTATCAGATACTATTCTAAATTACTTGCCACAAAATGCAGCTGTAATCCTTAAAATAAACACGTTCGAAAACTTTAAAAGCGAGCTAAAAAACGGCACTTTTTTTTCTAAAACAAAAAATACGCGACTTAGTAAAACAGCCCATGAAAAATTAAATAGTATCCATTTTTTAAAGCCTTCTGCTAAATGCGTTATTGGTTTTTATGAACTTGGGAAAGAGAAAATTGAATTCTTATTTGTCGCTGACAATAACCCAGATTTTTTTGATATTGAAAAAATAGATAACCAAGCTATTGAAAAGTCCATTTATGAAGGGCATGAAATTGCAACATATACTATAGAAAATACGTCACTTTTTGTCATAGAAATTGATGATAAGGTAGTCGCTAGTTCTTCAAGAATATTGCTAGAGAATTTTCTTAGAACCAAAAAAGACATTGTAGTTCCTGAAAAACTCCAAAAACTTTTTGACACTACTGATGCTAGTAAAGCTGCCTCTATACTAATAAACCTTAAAAATAGCAGAGGGCTCTTTTCTGCTTATTTAAAAAATGATGCTAACCAAAGTGCCAATAACTTAGCAGATTGGATTTCTGTAGACTTTACTACAGATTCTAACCTCACCTCATTAAACGGCATTGCTATAAGCAATGACTCTATTAATAACTTTGTCAATCTTTTTAAAGGCACTACACCCATTGCAGAAAGAGTGAGTAGCATTGCCCCTCAAAACACAGAGGCTCTTATCGCTTATGGTTTTAATAATTACGAAGTGTTTTCCAAAAATCAAGAAAAATATTTAGATAAGCTTCAGAAAAAAGACAGCCTTTTTAACACTATAGAAGAAGTAGGTATATTTTACCTTAATAAGCAAAAAGCGGTGTCTTTGAGTTCTTTTGGCTCAGATAATTTAATAAACTCCTTAGATAAACTAAGCGGTAATTCATCTTTGTATCAAGGAGTGGAAATTAAAACCTTAAATAGCAAAGACCTTATTTCTAAATCATTTGACCCACTTGTTAAAGATTTTATATCTAACTTTTATATCGTTTTAGAAAACACATTTATTTTTGCGTCTAACAAAGAAATACTCCAAAACGTAATAGCAAACACTAAAAGTGCAACTACTTTTAATAAAACAGCGCTCTACAATTCGGCTAAATCAAACCTAGCTAATGAGTCTTCAATACTTTTTATTGCTAATCAGAAAGGTATTGCCAATTTTTTAGAATCAGATTTTTCTTTAGAGCTATTTAATGATTTTAATAAAGTTGAATTTAAAGACCACGCATTTGCAGCCCAATTAGTAGCAGATGCTAATTTTTACCATGTAAACATAATTGCAGCTAAAGCTCAAAAAGAAATTAAAGCAAATGCTGTAGGGCCTCTTTTTACTGTAGAATTAGATACCGATATAGCTACTAATCCGCAATTTGTAAAAAACCATAGAAATAATACCTACGAGATAATAACCCAAGACAAGAACAATGTTTTGTATTTAATATCTGCTAGTGGTAAAGTAATATGGAAAAAACAACTTAACGGAAAAGTACGAGGAAGGATAGAGCAGGTAGACCTATACAAAAACGGTAAACTACAACTGGCTTTTTGTACCAATAATCAATTCTTAATTATAGACAGAAATGGCGAAGAAGTAAAACCTTTTAATAAAAAGTTTGATAGTGGCAATTTAAATCCTCTTGCGGTTTTTGATTATGAAAACAATAAGGACTATCGTTTTCTTGTAACTCAAGGAAGAAAAGTTTTTATGTACAATACCAAAGGTGAAATTGTAGAAGGCTTTAGCTATAAAGAAGCTGACAAGCCTATTATTAAAAGTCCAAAGCATTTTAAAATTTCTAAAAAAGATTATTTGGTGTTCTTATTAGAAGATAATACCGTTGCTATAAGGCATAGAGCTGGTCAAGAACGATTAAAAGTAAATAGAAAGATTGATTTTTCTGATAATGAGATTTTCTTATACAAAAACAAATTTTCAATTACAGACAAAAAAGGAGTTTTACACCAGATTGATACTAAAGGAAAACTAAGTGCCACTAATTTTAATTTAGGAAAGGAACACGGCATGTTTGCAACTAGCAAAACCCTTGCGCTAATGAATGAAAATATTTTAAGCATTAAGGGTAAAAAGATTGAACTTGATCTTGGTATTTATACAGCCCCTAAAATATTTTATATAAACGATAAGATTTATGTGAGTGTTACCGATATTCAAAATCAAAAAATATATCTCTTTGACAGTCAAGCAAAATCAATTGCCAACTTTCCTGTTTATGGTAATTCTATAATAGATATGGTTGATATGGATGGCGACAAAAAACTAGAACTTGTTGCTAAAGACCAAGAAAATAGTTTAATTACCTATAAAATCCATTAACTGCACCTTATACAGCATTTTATACAATATATACAATTTTTATATATATTTATGTTTAATATGCTGATAATTAATACATTGAGATAAATTTTTTTAAAATGAAAAAACTAATAATTATTCTATTTTTTGGTGTTTTGTGTTTTCAACCTGTATGGAGCCAGGCAAACTGTAGTACATTTTATCCTATGATTGAAGGTGCTTCTTTTGAGTATACCAATTATGGCAAAAAGGGAAAATCAGACGGAGTAACATCATACACAATTGCCAAAGTTTCTAATGATGGAGAGAATAAATCGGCTACCATGGTTCTTGAGTTAGCAGATGAAAAAGGAGACGAAGTATATAGTACGGATTATAATATTACATGTGCTGGAGACTTTATAACTATAGATTATAAATCACTTATACCAGGAAGCATGTTAGAACAATATAAAGATTTGGAGATGAATGTCTCTGGTACAGATTTAGAATTGCCCAATAACCTAACCGTGGGGCAACAATTAGCTGATGCTAATGTTGCTATAAACATAAAAACAAGCGGGATTAATATAAACAGTTCTGTAGATATGATAAATAGAAAGGTGCAGCGGCAAGAAAGTATAACTACACCTGCGGGTACTTTTGATTGTTATGTTATTTATTCTGAAAACAACGTTAAAGCATCGATAATAAAACAAAAGTTCTCTTCTAGAATTTGGCTTGCCGAAGGTATTGGTATGGTTAAACAAGAAACTTATAATAAGAATGGTAAGTTAACCGGCAGTACAAAGCTTACAGCATACAGTAAGTAAAAATATAACTGTTTAAGATTATCTTTCTTTTTTATAGCTTATTCTTGGCTTTAGGTTTATATGACTAATAAAACTACGGTGTTTATTAGCATAATGTATATGTAATGGTAATGATTATGAAAAATAAATATGTTTTTATTCTATTGTTTTTCACAATGTTTTTGAATGCTCAAAGAACTCATCGAATTGATTCTCTCAAAAATCTAATTACTGTTGAAAAACATCTTAAAAAAAAGGCACTTTCACTTTTAGAATTGGCACGATTCTATCAAAGAACGGATAGAGATACAAGTAGATTTTATTCTGATAAAGCTCTTAAAATCGCTCGAGAGCTAAAAGATGATAGTTTAATTGCTGCTTCTTATTTTAGACAAGCCTATCCAGAATATTATATATCAAATGACGATGTAGCATTACAATTGTATAATAAAATAGATACTTTGGCTCTTAAGAACGATGATATTTATAATATTTTAATTGAAACGAAACTATATCGAGCCGAAATTTCAAAATTTACATTAACTCATATAGGTGTTTTAAAAGCAAGAACTTATCTACATGAAGGTCTTGATATAGCACAAAAACATAAGAATCAGTACCATATAAATAGGATGACACAACGTCTTTCTGCTTGGCATGAGTTTATAGCGCAAGAAGAGAATCCAGAAAAACACTTAGATACTGCTAAAACACTTTCTTTAAAAGTTCTTCCCTATTTTATTCAATTAAAAGATTGGGACATGACCGCAACGACATATGGTAGACTTGCAGCCATGGAGCATAACCTCAAAAATCTAATAAAAAGTGATTTTTATAGAAAAAAGGAGGCAGAAGCACTGCGTTTAAAGGGGGATTCAATGAAAATAGCTAGGTTTTATTATAAATTTGGCTCCTCATATATAAAAAGACCAGAAAAAGAAATTGGACTCAAATATTTAGATAGTGCAAAAACAATCTATGATATAATAGGGTATCCTAATGCTACTGAAACTAAAAAAATTTATCGAGATTACGGCTATTTATATTCTCAAAACGGCAATTTCAAACTTGCCTATGAAAATATGCAAAAAGCACTAGTACAATCGTATACCGCATATCAAAATTCAAATACCAAGAACGCTCAAGAATTAGAAGCGAAATACCAAACTGAAAAAAAAGAACAAGAAATAGCCTTGTTAAAATCTCAAAATGAACTGGTTGAGCAGCAGAAAAAAAATCAACGTAATATGTTGCTTGGTGGACTAGGAATCACCTCAATTGCTGGAATTTTTCTTTTTGTATTGTATATAAATCGTCAAAAAACCAACAATAAATTACGGGAAATAGATACGCTAAAAACCAACTTCTTTACCAATATATCGCACGAGTTTAGAACACCTTTAACCCTTATCTCTGCGCCAATACAAGATTCTTTAGAAGACCAAAAAATAACAGATCAAAAAAGAAAACATTTTGAAATAGCGCAAAAGAGCACTAAAAGACTTTCATCTTTAGTGGACCAACTTTTAGAGCTCTCAAAAATTGATAGTGGGAATAGAAAACTACTTATTCAGAAAAATACCCCTACCCAAATGATTGCTGCTTGGGTTGAATCTTTTTTATATCTAGCCCAACAAAAAGAAATCGATTTTAAAACGGATATTTCAAACAAAGAAGTAGAAGTTTGGTTTGATCGTGAAGCGCTTGAAAATATTGTTGTAAACCTCCTCGGAAATGCTGTAAAATATACGCCTAATGGAGGTGAAATTAGTGTCATAACCGCTATTAAAAATGGGTTCTTAAATATTAAAGTTAAAAATACCGGTAAAGGGATTTCAAGTTCACAAATCAAAACTATTTTTAATCGATTTTACCAAACAGATGACCAAAATGAGGGGGTTGGTGTTGGCTTGTCTTTAGTAAAAGAACTCACAGATTTACATGGTGGTAAAATTAAAGTCACCAGCGAACCCCATAAATGGACCTTGTTTGAAGTTTCTTTAGCTATAGACAAGACAAAACTCAAAAACGCAGTCATCAAAGAAATTCCTGATTCATTACCTATAGGTAAAACCCAAACTCTAAAACCAAATACGCATCAAGAAGAAAATAACATTCCAAGTATTGAATTGCCCATACTCTTAGTAGTAGAAGATAATGAAGATGTAAGAACTTTGTTAACCGATACCTTTAAAAAAGAATATGAAGTAGTACAAGCCGTAAATGGTGAAGAAGGCATTATAAAAGCCATAGACCTAATCCCAGACATTATTATTTCTGATTTAATGATGCCCGTAAAAGATGGTATTGAATTGACCAAGACCTTAAAAGAAGATGAACGCACCAGCCATATTCCAGTTATTTTACTAACAGCTAAAGCTGGTGATGAAAATGAGCTCACAGGAATTGATGTTGGAGCGGATGATTATATAACCAAACCTTTCAATCAAAAAATTCTAAAATCTAAAACTGCCTCCTTAGTAGAATTAAGAAAAAAATTGCAGTCTAGATATAGCCAAGAGGTTATTTTAAAACCTAAGGACATTGCTATTACATCTGTAGATGAAAAATTTCTAGAACGGGTCCAAACAATTCTTGATGAAAAATTGGTAGAATCTACTTTTACTACCGAAGAATTTAGTAAGAATATACATATGAGTCGTATGCAACTGCATCGAAAGCTTAAAGCACTAACTGGATTGTCTACTTCTGAGTTTTTACGCTCCCAACGTTTAAAACTTGCGGCTCGTATTTTAAAACAATCAGACATCAACGTATCTCAAGTTGGTTATAGTGTTGGTTTTAATGATCACGCCTATTTTAGCAAATGTTTTAAAGAGGTTTTTAGTTCTACACCTTCAGAATTTGCTTCTAAAAAATAAAATTACCCTCTCAAACACCCTTTAAAAACTACTCTTTTGAGCTGTGTTACATGAGTTATAACTCTTGTTACATATTTCATAGTCCTTCCTAAAAACAGAGACTACATTCGCTCTTGAATGAGGTCTGGATTTGCTTATCTCAAAGTCAAGTTAGCCATGAAGCAAAAGAATAAAAGCCTAAAAGGCACACTTGATAGTTTCCCCGAAAAACAGATTTATTTAAACATTAACCATTTAAAAGATGGTAGTTATGTTTTAAAAATTATGCATCGAAATAAATTAATAAAGGAGACACGATTTAATAAAAACCAAAGAAAATGAGAAACCTGAAAGGAGTACTACTAATTGCATCATTATGTGTTTTTACCACTAGCAATGCTCAGTTCTTTAAAAAGTTAAAAAAGAGAGCACAAGAGGCAGCAGAGCGTGCGGTTGAACGAAAGGTAGAAGAAAAAACAGAGCGTGAGACAGAGAAAGCTTTTGACACCATATTTAACAATAAAGGCAAACTCTTTAAAAATAAAAAGGCAGAAAAACTAGACAGCTACCACTTTACGCATCAGTATACTATGGAAGTGATTAGCGAGAAAGACACTACCGAAATCACCTATTACTTAACCAATGAAGATGAATACATGGGCAGTTCATTTCCTACTAAAAAAACTCAAGAGTTTATTACGGTCATGGATTTGCCCAATTCTGCCATTCACACTTTTATGGATTTTGGAGACCGTAAAACAAGTAACTCCATAAAGATAGATTTAGATGAAGTCAGTCCTGAAAAGGGTCAATACGAAGATTTTACCATCAACGATACAGGCAACACCAAAACCATTATCGATTACCAGTGCCATGAATTCCAAATTACAGGGCCGCAGTTATCAGGTAAGGTTTGGGTAACACAAGAAGCCGGTATTTCTTTCCAGAAAGCTTTTACGCAGTTAAAATCCAAAAAAATGAAAGCTTCAAAAGGTATAGACCAATCATGGGTAAGTATGGTTGATGGTTTGGCGCTTGAAATGAAAATGATTGACTATTCAAGAAAAAATCCTAAACCCATACAAATGATCTGTACTTCATTAGAAGAACTTGAATTCAGCATTATCACGGAAGACTATGAAAATCCTTTTTAAACCATACATCATGAAACATATACCACTACTACTTGTGCTTAGCCTCTTTATAGGCTGTAATACAGTAACAAAAAAAGAAGTGACATCTACAATAGAATCAAAATCTGAAACCGTAGAAGAAGAGTTAAATACTAAAGTATTGGGAGATTACACAAGCCTATTTACAACATACCAATGCGATATAGGTATAGAAGAGATATCAAAGATTTTAAATGTACCCATAGCAGACTTAGAAATGCCATCACATTTAAATAATGGTAAAAACTGCGGTCTTAGGTATTCGCGGAGTGGAACGTATGAATCTAATTTAACATGGGGTATTGTTAAAACTACTAAAGAAGGTAACAAAAAAGCTATTGCCGAAGCATTAAAAGATAAAGAGGAGAATGTGTCTGTATTGGGTTCAGATATGATTATTGCAGAAACTGGTGATTGCTATCTATTACGTACTCCTATAAATGGTAGAATAACCATACGTAATGCAAATTATGAGAATGCCTTTCAGCTATTCTATGGATCAAAGAGCAGACGCTCAAAAGAACAACATCATGAGCTAAAGGTTAAAATGACGAAGCTGGCAAACTACCTGCTAAAGAAATATAGAAAATAATACGATTATGAAACAAAAAATAGCTTACGGATTATTTATGGTAATAAGCTTGTGCAATTTAAGTATATCAGCTCAGCCATTTACTCTCGATGAAAAAATAAAGCCTGTAAAACTTGAATTAACCAAACATCCTAAATATGAGGGTGCAAAATACGCAGAGGGTAACTACTCATTGAATTCAGGCAAAACAAGTTATCATTATGTAAAAGGTCATGATGTTTTTCAATATGTTGACATCTTTATTTTCTCTGATAATGAAAATGCCGATATACAAGCCGACTTAGTATTTAATACCTGGAATAATATTGAAGAAACTAAGCATACCTCCAAATCTGAACTCGGTATTATAAATTTAAAAGTAAGAAGTTGGCAAGATATTGGTTTTACTGTTAGATCTGCAAAAACCACAAACATTGACTATAGTATTATAGTAAATGCTAGTGAACCAATAATGAACTACTTGAGTTCGCCTTTTGTTAAAGCTACCGAAGAAAACCTTAGTACTACAACATCAATCGAACAAGCCGCTCCCGGTCCTAACACTTCAACACAAATCAATTGGTTTATTTATGCGCTAATTGGCGTTCTATTGGTCTTAGTTGGTCTAATGGCAGGAAAATTAAGTGCTAGAAAGAAGACCTTGATTCTTATTCTTATAACAATATCCTTTGGATTCTCATCAGCAAGTTATAGTCAATCAATAGGTGTAGAAAGAGCAAGACAAAATAATCTAGAAAGAGAATTGGAATACAGGAGGGAAAGAAATAGTACTAGTGCTTCTACAAGAGGTCATATTGGTAAGATGATTGGCAGAATCAATCAAGGTTTTGGAACGGCGGACGCTGCAGAAAACTATTTTAGGCAATATAGAAATTTAGGTTCTTGCTTGCAGTCAGGATCACCCCCTGGGCAGCCTAGAATTCCTTCGTTTTGCGAAGACGAATCTTCGTGTGCACATTGCTTTTCTAGCGCTCGCGCAAATTTTAATAAGTCGAGGTACAATTTAGAAAAACTTCAAACCATATATGATTGTTCTACAAGCTACTTAAATGCTGCTATTGCTTTTGGTGATAATGTCTCTGGTTATCATGGAGTAGTTGGTCTTGTATGGCAATCAAAGAAAAGAGAGATTGAGAAAAGTATGAGAGAATTAGATGAGGCCTATGATAAAAAACGTCTCGAAATGCTACAATCTTTTCATGAAAAATTAATTGAATTAGATGAATGTGAACGGGAGCATGGAATGGAAGATTGGTATGACAGGTTCGGCGTGATGTTCTACAATTTTGCAGAAATGAGGTATCACAGATAAACTGGAATAAAACTAATAATGAAAAACTATATTCTATTAATCATATGGGTAGCAGCACTTTATTCTTGTGCCGAAACACCCAAAGAAAACGGCAATTCAGAAAATGTTTCTGAAACGGTCAAAAATAATCAAGAAAATAAAGCAAAAGCATCTTCTAAAGATTTAGATGCCGCCTTTGAAAAACTTGGTGGCCTGCTCAACAAGGGTAATGAAGATGATACAAATGACAAATTACCTGAGGTTGAAGCCCTAGAAAAACTCTTGCAAATGGGCGGAATGGGAGACCAGGGTATTACCGAAGCATTTCAAGATGTACTTTCTAAAGATATGTCTTCATCAGATATGTTTTCAACGGAGGCCTTTTTGGACCTTTTGGAAGAAAGTGGAGTTTCAAGAGAAGAACTAGAGAAATTGATACGTAACCCAGATAGCTTGAAGGTTTTGGCAGAGAAAGCCGTGAAAAATAGAGAAACCGATCGCTTAAAAGAAGAAGCTTCTTTTAAGGGAAAAATCTCTAAAGAACAATTAACCTCTAAAAACACCCCTACCGGTGTTTCTATAGAGGAAGCTATTTTATTGGTACAAGCAGAATCTGGACCAGAGGCCACCATGGCTAAGTTACAAAAGATTGACTCTCTAGCAGGCACCAATATGATGGAACAACTAGACCTTACAGAAGCTGGCTATGTATTCTCAGATATTGAACGAAAAAATGAAAAACCACCCAGCGTTGAAGAAAAAGAGAAAATGGAAGCACTATATAGGTTATCAGGGCAATTACATAGTGACGACGAAGCGACCCAACTTTTTACAGAGCTAGAGCAAACTGAAAAAGACATCGCCTCAGGTAAACTAGAGGCGAGTCCCGCATACCAAAGAACTATTGCACACCGCAAGAAAATAGTCAACGTTTTCAAGAAAGATTTGGCCAGAAAAGCAAAAGCTGCGAAAAAAAAGTTTCAACAATTAAACCCAGATTTATATTTTGGAGAAGAAGTAGGACATACCTATGTGGGTCATATGCGAAAAGCTGTTTTTCTTCCTTTGGGTAAAGCTTCTTTTGCTGATAAGGTTATACATGTCCATCACCCATTGCTAAAAACACAGCAGGTGAAAAACGTAATTGGCGAACCCGATGTTATTACAGGTTTTGATGCAGAAGACATTACTGGTATTCATAGTTTAGGTTTAGGTGGCAGCCTTACTATACAATTTATAGATAACGCTTTAACCAATGTTAACGGCCCTGACCTCTACATTTTTGAAATAGGTGAAATAGAACCTACAGACCTAGAAATTTCAAAAGACGGTAAACGTTGGATTAGTGTTGGTAAAATAGACGGTGGTGTCTCTGAAGTTGATATTGCCCCATTTGTAAAAAAAGGAGAACTCTTCTATTATGTACGTCTTACCGACCTAAAAAAGAAAAGTGCCTTACCAGGTGCCGATGTTGATGCCATTGCCGCCATTGGTGCAGCTATGCGTTTGAATCTCGATAGCAAGGTACTCTTTGAAACTGGCAAAGCCCAGTTAAAACCGGAAGGTATTGATGCCTTAAAAGTTTTGGCCCAAAGCATTTCTGTGCTTAAACGGGGAAATGTAATCGTTGAAGGCCATACAGATGATGTGGGCAGCGAGGCCAACAACCAAAAACTTTCCCAAGCCAGAGCAAAAAGTGTTTCAGCTGAATTAAAAAAGCTAATTCCTTCTCAGAATTTTAAATGGCAAGAAAAAGGTTTGGGCGAATCTAAACCCCTAGTGGAAAACGATAGTGACCAAAACAGGGCTAAAAACCGAAGGGTTGAGGTATTGGTATTGCCTAACTAAAAATCAATTATTAATAAATATTTAAAACCAAAAATTATGAAAAAATTAATGGCTACTGTAACATTAATCTTAACAATGACGCTAAACTATGCACAAAACTGTATAGATATTGACACTAAAAAAGTAGTATCCTATTTAAACGAACAGGTAAAACCAAAATTTGATTTAAAACTTGATAAAGATGATGGTTTTTTAGCTATTCAAACCTATGGAAGAAGACAAAATTTTTCTGTACCACCAGTATCAATTAAACCCATATCTAGAAAATGGACTTATCATTTTGAAGATGTAAGAAGAATGGATAGTAATTTCTTTTACGACTCTAAAAAAAATCAATTTGCCTTAGATGTAAATTTTGAAGACAATGGTCCTGAGCTAAAAGGATTATGTCCAGGTTGTATTAGAAGATATAAAGATAGTAGAGCACCAGATGTAAATTGGAAATCACCTAGTATTCTAAGAATATTTCTAGTTCCAAACATGTACCAAAATTCTATTTCATTTAGAGTTACCGACATACGGTTTATTGGAAAATTTGAAGCAAATGGTTTGGGTAAGAATATGATTCCTGTAGCAACAAAAGTAGAGCATGCCACAAAAAAGGAATTAATAGAACTATTTAATAATGGTGGTACACAACGCCTATTCAACAACGCCCTTAAGCCTTTGTTAGATTCTAATAATGTTAGTCGAGGTACAAGTGTTTCTTTGGCCGCAGAAAGCTTAAGAATATGTAATTAAATTAATATAACTCCATAAAAATATAAATCATGAAAAAAATAATCATTGCCTTATTACTAATGGGTTTTTGCCATCAAGGCATTCAAGCACAAATTAAATCTAAAGCAAAACTTCCCAATAATGGGTCTTTTCCAATTACCTCATCAAATTTGGATTTAGAACAGATAAAAGGCCATATAAATTCTGGAAAATTTTGCTACACTATCAATGCCAGTATGACTGCTATTTTTCCACCTAAAAGCCTAAACCCAGTTAAAGCCGTTGATGGACATTATAATTCAACAAAATATGTCAAGGTTGAACGTACATATTTGAGAACAAATGGGCTGTTAGTCAGAAGTGATAAAGACTTCAATAGAAATTTCGGCAACAATTTCGAAGTCTTGATTTATCCGCAACGAAGGGATTCTAAAAAAGTAGACGAAAACCAAGTAAAACTTACATGGCGAATTCCTGAATCTCGTTTACGAACATTTCACTTACAAAATGTCTCGGTCCGCTACAAACGCCACGGTATTTTGATTAACGGAGACTATGAGGTAGACGGTATTGTATTCGGTGTGACTATTGCGCTTATACCTAATGGTTGTATAATCTAAAAAAAGTAAAAATCATGAAAAAATCAATACTAATAACTGTATCTCTCCTATTTGGAGCTATTGCAATAGCTCAAATAAATAAACCTAAACTTGGTAATACCAATGTCAATGTAACCAAGCTAAATCAGGGTATTAAAGTTCCTAATATCAATAACCTATCAACGGCAGATTTAAGCAGGTTAAAATTGCCTACTATATCAGTTGCTGAAAAACTTAAAAATGCCAAGCCATTAACCACATGGAAAATAAATCCACTACGCCCTAAAGACAATTGGTTGTATTTAGATTACCAATATTACGGTTGGTATAGTCCAGAATATTGGACGCTTGTCTCAAGACCTAGAATTGAGGGTACTGAAATTACAGGATATTATGGAGCAGGTCTATTTTTAAAATTTAGACAGTCAAAAGATATAGAATATCGTATGAAAATCAAATTAAAAAATGCAAGGAGAGGACAATATCTACATGTTCAACTACATGATTTTTCAGGTAGATATCCTGTTGATCCATATGATAATACAGTAACCGTAGGTTGGACAGCGGCTAGTTCTACAGATAGAGCATCCTTATACATTGGCCAATTCATTAAAGAAAATCAGGACCCAAGACGCCCTTTTACAGACACTAGCATTGAAGAAATAATAATAGACAAAATATCAAAATAAAACCCATGAAAAAAGTAATAACGATTATATGTATTACTATGGCATTTTATATGAATGCCCAATTGATAGTAGATGATTTTACCACTGGAAATTTAAACAATACTGTTTTTGATTTAGGAGAAAGCGGTGCACTTTTTCAAACCGGAAACTCAATTATTGGTAAGAGTAGACGAATTCATGTAAATGTTAGAAAAAATCCCTTTGAACAAGACATCAAGGTAGCTGTTAAAAGTAATTTATTGGCGATATCTGCTTCTTATGATACTAGAGGAACGGTATATGTTGGCTATGGAAAAGATAAAACAGATAGGGCAGCACCTATGAATTTGAATCTTAGCAAATACAAGAGCTTAAAAATAGAGTTCGAAGGCAAAAGTACTATTAATGGAATATACGTTTCGATGTTTACCGGTACATCAAGAGCCGTTTATTCTAAACATGTAGCTGCCAGAGAAGGTGTTTTAGTATTTACAATTCCACTTAAAGATTTTGAAAAAATAGGTGCTAATTATACCATTAAGGATATAGACCAAATACGGTTTCAATTTGATTCTCGCAGTAAAACAGGATGTAACATGGCCATTAATAAAATATGGTTCGAATAGCCCAAAGTGAAATAATAAAAACCTTGGTATAAATCTCGGTTTTTTTATGCTTTTATGTTAACCTTTTAATATGAGTTTCATAAAAGAGAAACAATATAAATTTTTTTAAAACTTTAAATTATGAGAAATGCAATTTTAAAATTTAAACTAATGGTAATGGCACTAGGTGCTATTTTAATACTATCATGCTCTGGAGACGATGGAGAAGATGGTATTGATGGAATAAATGGAATAGATGGTGTTGACGGTGCTGATGGTGCTGATGGAAATGCAAATGTAGTTTCTGTATTAGTCTCTGGAGTAGATATTGTTATTGGAGATAATACGATTGATCTTCCAGAGCTTACACAGGATATTTTTGATACTGGTTTTGTTATTGGTTATACTAGAGTTCCTGCAAATACAGATAGTTGGGAAAGCTTACCTGTAGTTATTGGTAGTGAGGTGCGTCTTGACTTTACAGAAATTCAAGTGGGAAGTGTAATTCTTGAATCCACATTTAATCAAACTTTAAATTTTAGGTTTGTGCTAGTAGCAGGCACCTCTGCTACTGGAAAAACCTCACAAGCAACTACGCTCAAAGAGCTAGAGAAAGCTGGCATAGACATCAATAACCATAGAGAAGTTATGGATTATTTTGGCTTAGACTATTAAGTATTAAAAGTGTTTATTCATACAAAAAACTCCAGCTTAAGCTGGAGTTTTTTCTTTTACTATCTCTGCTTCAAAAAGCGTTTCAAAATGTTTAAGCAATTTTTGTTTAACTTCTTCCATAT
>CAZLUS010000026.1:0-22366 GCA_964562775.1 uncultured Flavobacteriaceae bacterium
GAGTTTTTCTTAAATAATAATAACAGATAAGAATATGAGCACTAGTTTTTTTGATATTCTTATAGAGTACATTGATCTAATCTTTCTACTGTTTAGTTCAGTACTATTCTGTCTTTTTATTTTTATGGGATATTTTTCTACCAGAAATGCGCTCCACTATAAAAACAAGAACAGCTTTACAGATTTATCTAAAATAATGGCATCACCTATTGCGCCTAGCATAACAATTATAGCACCAGCGTATAATGAGAGCTTAACTATAATAGACAATATTCGTTCACTACTATCACTTAAATATGTGAATTATGAAGTTATGGTAGTTAATGATGGTAGTAAAGACGATACCCTACAAAAAATGATTGAAGCCTACCATTTGGTAAGGGTTCCTAAAAATATAGACCCCAATTGGAAATCTAAACCTATTAGGGGAATATATAAATCTACACAGCTTTCTTTTGCAAAACTAACAGTTATAGATAAAGAAAATGGCGGGAAATCGGATGCTTTAAACACTGGTATTTTTCTTTCAGAAAGTAAATATGTAGGGTGTATAGATGTTGATTGCCTTTTAAGACCCGATGCATTATTACATGTGGTAAAATCTTTTTACCAACGAACAAAGAAAAAAGTAATAGCCGTAGGTGGGGTTATTCGTGTTGCAAATTCATGTGACATATCCAAAGGGACTTTAGAAAAAATAAATTTCCCAAAAAGTTGGCTGGCAAGGTTTCAACTTTTAGAATATACCCGTTCTTTCTTAATGGGTCGTATGGCGTGGAGTCGCATAGATAGTTTATTAATAATCTCTGGCGCTTTTGGATTTTTTGATCGTGAGATTGCCATTGCCGTTGGGGGCTATGACACTAAAACAGTAGGAGAGGATATGGAGTTTATTTTTAAAATAAGACGCTATATGCATGAGCGTAAAGAACCCTATACAGTAGAATACATACCTGATTCATTGTGCTGGACAGAGGTTCCAGAGGACTTAAAGATACTTGTAAACCAACGTGATCGATGGACAAGAGGGAATTTAGAAACTTTATTTAAACATAAAGACATGTTTTTTAATTCAAGATTTGGCAGACTTGGATTAATAAGCTACCCCTATTGGTTTTTTTATGAATGGCTAACACCAATATTAGAATTTGTTGGTTTTTTTACAATCCTAATTTTTTGGTATGCAGATATATTGAAACTAGATTTTTTTATAGCAATTACCGCTGCAATTTATTTGTTCTCTATTTCATTTTCTTTTTACGCAATACTATGGGACGTGATGACCTATAATGAATATAAAAAAACAAAAGACATTTTAATATTAATGCTATGTGCACTCTTAGAGCCTGTATTGTTTCATCCAATACTTGTGTTTTCGGCTGTAAGAGGTAATTATAAAAAACTATTTAGAGTTAAATCTGGATGGGGTTCACAAGTAAGAAAAGGTTTTGCAACAGCAACTTAATTTATTATTATGAATACAAGTTCAATAGATAGATATTCCCTAAAGCAATACACAAGATTGATTATCTCTTTCTTTGGTGCATTGTTATTACTTACTATATATCAATACACTACACTTTATTTTAAAGGAGTTGTAGATACAATATTTAGTGGTAGTTTCTTTATAGCATTTGCACACCAATTAGGCTATGCTTCAATCATAGGGATTTTACTGGTCTTTCCTTTTAATTTTTGGGAAAACCTAAGGCCTAAATATGGCTTTAACCTAGTTTTTGTAGTGATTAGCTTTTTACTCATTATAGAAGCTGCATTAATAAGTTATTATTGCACAGCACTTGTGCCATTAGGCTCAGATTTATTGGGATATAGCTTTTCAGATATTAAAGAAACTATATCTAATTCTGGTGGTATATCTATAGTACCAATTTTGGGGGTTATATTCCTTTTAGGAGTGTTTTTTGGGCTATATAAACTTACTTCTAAGTACTACCATTATATCGTTAAAATGTACCCCTTTACAATCATTCTTTTTAGTTTCTTTATTTCAACATTATACTTAAAAGGGAAGCCTATAAATCAAAACAAAACTCAGTATTTAGCTATCAACCTTTATACAAGTTCTACTGAAGACACTACTTATAATGCCGATATTGAATACCCGTTAATTAAGTCGCAACCTGTAGAAAATCCTCTTGGCGAATATTTTAACCTTAAAGAAGAAAATCCAAACATCGTTTTTATTATTGTAGAAGGATTAGGACGAGATTTTGTTGGTGAAGGTGCAGAATTTGGTGGCTTTACACCATTTTTAGATTCGCTCTCTCAAAAATCCTTATACTGGGAGAATTGCTTGAGTAACACGGGTAGAACATTTGGTGTGTTACCATCATTAATGGGTTCTTTACCATTTGGTAAAAGCGGCTTTATGGAATTAGAAGAATATCCAAACAAGCTTACACTATTTAGTATTCTAAAAAATAACGGCTACCATACATCCTTTTACCAAGGTACAAACAGCACTTTTGATAATGTAGACCGTTTTCTAATAAGTGAGAATGTAGATTTTATTTTAGACAAGTCTACTTTTGGTAATGATTACAAAATGCAAGAAGGTACAGATGGCTTTTCATGGGGTTATCCAGATAAAGAATTATTTAAGAAAAGTATGAGTCTTAAAAGAGAGGCTAAAAAAAATCGTCTAGAGGTTTATATGACTATTAGTAATCATGAACCTTTTATTCCACCAAGGCAAGACTTTTATGAAAACAAAGTGGAACAGATTTTATCTAAAGGCAATTTTGATACTAGAACTAAAAAAATAATTGAGAAAAACGATAATATTTTTGCAACCTTACTTTATACAGATAATGCTTTAAGCTATGTTTTTGAAGAGTATAAAAAACAACCAGATTATGATAATACTATTTTTGTAGTAACGGGAGACCATAGGTTAATTCCAATCCCTCAGCGTAATAACCTAAGTAGATTTCATGTACCATTAATTATACATAGTCCCTTATTAAAGGAGAATAGAAAGATGAGTGCTATTTCTTCGCATTTTGATGTTACCCCAACATTACTATCACTTCTAGAAAATAAATACGAGCTAAAAATGCCTAAGAAAGTAGCTTGGTTAGGAAGTACACTAGATACTAATATTGAATTTAGATCGAATAAAGATATTCCGCTAATGCGAAACAAAAATGAACTAAAAGAGTATGTGAGCGGTAAAAAACTCTTTTCTGATGGTTCTGTTTATAGCATAGACAAAAACATGAATTTAGGCAGCTCATTTGGCGCAGGAAAACTAGAAAATAAGGTAAAAGCCTTTAAATCTATGAATGCCTATGTAACTACAAATAATAAAATTATACCAGACAGTCTAGCCATATTTACGGTTAAGAAAGAAAAATTCACACAGACTGAATTGGTGTGGTTTAACAGCTTATACAATGGCTATGATTCTGATAAATTTTATTTAATTGCTAGAGATTTTGCTTTTGATGAAGAATACGATAAGTGTTTATTATTATGCCGTTATATTCTTTCTAAAAAAGCAAGGCACGTAGATACAAAAATATTAATGGGTAGGGTTAACGCTTGGCGCGGAAACTCAGAAACATCTATTAAAATACTACAAGAATGTATTAAAATTAATCCAGATTATATTGATTCTTATGCAGCACTTTTTGATGTCTATTTCTGGAATGGCCTAAATCATGAAGCCATAGAATTAATAGACTTGGTAGAAAGCAATAGCTCAAGTGCAAATACTATAGCAGATAAAATTGCCCGCGCTAGAAGAGAGGCTAGAAAAGCAGGAATTACAAAATACAAAAAGAAAGATGCAATTGCATCCTTAGAAGAAAATGAGTAGTTCTCGTATTACATATACTATAATTTGTATACTCTTTATTTATATGGGGTGGAGTCAAGATATTGCATCTACTACCACCAATACGAATAGTTATAAAGAAGCCTATAAGCTAGCATTTGACGGCAAGCATCAAAAAGCAAATGAAATATTAAAAAAACTAGCCGTTGAATCTCCAGAAGATTTAGAGGCTCGTTATTTATTGGCTAAAACCTATAGCTGGGAGAAGGATTATAGTAAAGCACGTAAGGAGCTTAACCAAATCACCTCTAAAGAACGCTCTAAAACAAAATACTGGATTGCAGCTATTAAGAACGAATTATATGCAAATGAGAATGCTACAGCATTAGGTTTAGCAAATAAGGCGCTTTTTTATAAAAATACTAGTAGTGAAATTCTTCGTTTAAAAGACATTGCTGAAAAACGCTTACAAAACAAAAAGTTCCCACAATTGGGATGGTATAATACTAGTGATAAAGCACCTAAAAAAGTAAACATCCCTAAAGATATAGACGAACCAAAAAATACTGAAACTAGTGAAAAGGTTTTAGGTCCAAGTAAATTTGGAATCAATAACACATATACTGTTTTTAGTGAACGTCTTGAACCTATTTTATCTTCTAATATCTCGTACAAACATCAAACTAAATTTGGGAGTATAATACCAAGACTTAATTATAGCAGTCGCTCTGGGAATAGTGGTGTGCAATATGATATTGATTTATACCCTAAATTCTTAAAACGCTTTTATGCATATTTAAACTATGGATATTCTAATTCTACATTATTTACAAGGCATAAAGCAGGCGGTGATGTATATGCTAGTCTACCTGGTGCATTTGAGTTTTCTGCTGGTGGAAGGTATGTAGCTACTGCTACAAGAGAAATTACTTCAATAACAAATTCTATAGGCCATTATAGGGGTAATTACTATTTTTCATTCCGTTCTTTTATTACGCCTAGACCAGAAAGTCTCACCAGTTTTTCAGTCAACCTTTTAACACGTAAGTATTTAAAAGATGCTGACAATTATTTTGGAATTAGTGCAGGAGTTGGATATTCTCCAGAATTAAGACAGATTTTCACAGGAGATGTTTTGTTAGCAGAAACACTTTTGTTTATAGAATCGCAACGCGTAAACCTAGAATATCAATTTACAAATAAGAAAAATAAGAATATTTATAAGGCAAGGCTAGGAGTTAGACGTCAAGAACTCGCTTTTGATTCTGGTAGTTTCTTTTGGGGAATAACCGCCGGACTTAATTATCAAGTAAAATTATAATTACTTATCTATTAGGCTTATCGCTAAAAGCCCATTTATCTGCATACATACCGTATACAAGACCTATTTCATTTTCATAAACATACTTCTCATCCTTTCCTTCATCAAAGTTTACATGATAAACATATACTTTAATACCTTGTTCTCTAAGTGACACAAGTAGTTTCTTTTGCCTGCTAATAGTTCTTCTAGATAATGCAACATATTTAATGTTATTAATGGCTAAGAAATCTAATTTATTCTCTTTTAATTTCATGAATGGCTTTTGAGAAATCATAGCATTTAAGCCTTTACTAGAAGCTTCTTCACAAGCCATAACACTAAAAAGTTCCATTATTAGCCTGTCTTTGTCAACAAAAGCATCTGCAAAAGCTATAGGGTCATTCAATTTATCAGTAACCAAAGTAGCGTCTGGATGTTCTTTAAACCAAGCATTAATACCTTTTAAATCTAAGGTGGTGTAATCACCATAAATTTTACGTTTCATAAATTCTTGGTGAGTAGGAGGGAGCTCCCCTTTGTAGTCTGTAAACCTAGACCACATATTCCAATCATGTGCAGCTACTAGTTTACCATCAGAAGTGGTAATGATGTCTAATTCAAAAAAACGAAACCCTTTAGCATAATTTTGGTCTAAAGCATCTTTTGTATTTGTTGATTTAATTCCATTTACTTCTCCACCAGCATGTGCTATATATCTATTAATATTAGGTTCAAAAGTGTATACTTCTCTTGGAAAATAAATAGTAGTATCTGCTATAGTATTAGGTACTTTTAAAGTAACATCAATAGAGATGTCGTCTATAAGTTCAACAATTTTCCCTTCAATATTATGCATAATATAGGCCTGCCTACTTTTTATAGTACTTAGCTTATTAAGGCCTAATGGGTTTAAAAATGTGGTATTTCCATTAAAAGCCTTTGCTGCAGAATCATGAGCCAATATCACAAAATAAGCTTTGTCTTTAAAGAGTTGCGGTAATAAAGTCTTTAATTCTGTTACAGCATCTGTACTACCATGGGTGTCAAAAGTGCGGTATTCAAATTTTTGATTATTAAAAAAATGTACAATAGTTAAACCTCTATCAATTTGTTCTTTTAGTGTGTTCAGTGCAAAACTGCTTTTTTTCTTTGCGTTAAAACTATTGCTTTGTCCTGTAAATTGCGACTCAATAGAATCATCGTTTTTTGCGCTAAGGTTTAAAGTAGAAAATAGGAATATGCTAAGTATTAGTATGGCTTGTGCTATGGTTTGGAGAACTGCTTTCATGAATAAGCAAATAAGATTGTAAATTATTAGGTATACTATTAACGTTAGCTTGATTCTGATATTGCACTTTTATCGGTAAGAAACATCGATAAAATGCGTTGTCTAAGTCTGCCTTTCATTTTTTAACATTTTCACAACAATTTAGTGGAGCTTCACCACATTTTATTGTGGTCGATAAAACTTTAGAATATGTTTACAGTGTTTAATTATTTAACCCGAAAAAATAATTCTAAATCATGTTATACGATACCTACGGCGAAGAGTACCTTGTTTTTTTACAAGAATTAAATGAAATTTTAAGTTTAAATGAATTAGTAGAACTCGATTACTTATAGCCTTTTTTCCCCAAAAAACAAAACCTATGAAAAATCAAAACCATCAAAACACTGCTTACGTAAATTTCATTAACAAATTAAATGAAATACTTACAGATTATGGTATTTCACAAACTAATTGTTCTTAGTTTTAAGTGTTGTCAAACAAAAAAGAGCCGCTACTAGCGGCTCTTTTTTATTTATCCTAAATAGGTCTTTAGAATTTTACTTTTAGAGTTATGGCGTAATTTTCGTATTGCCTTTTCTCTAATTTGTCTTACACGTTCTCGTGTTAAATCAAAAGTACTGCCAATCTCTTCTAAAGTCATAGAAGGCTGTTGTCCTATTCCATAATATAAGCGAACAACATCAGCTTCACGTGGTGATAAAGTGTCTAGAGCACGGTTAATCTCTGTATTTAAAGATTGGTGCATTAATTCTCTATCTGGTTTAGGAGACTCTCCGGCACGCATTACATCATATAAATTAGAAGTCTCACCTTCTTTTAATGGTGCATCCATAGAAACGTGTCTTCCAGAATTTTTTAGAGATTGTTTTACCTCTGTAACCGTCATATCTAATTCCTTTGCTATTTCTTCTGGAGATGGTGGGCGCTCATGTGCTTGTTCTAAATAAGAGAACGTTTTTTTAATCTTATTAATAGAGCCAATTTTATTTAATGGCAAACGAACAACACGAGATTGTTCTGCTAATGCTTGTAAAATAGATTGACGAATCCACCAAACGGCATAAGAAATAAACTTAAATCCTCTGGTTTCATCAAATCTTTTTGCAGCTTTTACCAAACCTACATTTCCTTCATTTATTAAATCTGGAAGTTTTAAACCTTGGTTTTGGTATTGTTTAGCTACAGAAACAACAAATCTTAAATTTGCATTAGTCAATTTTTCGAGGGCAACTTGATCTCCTGTGCGAATTCTTTGTGCTAATTCTACTTCTTCTTGGGCAGTTATTAAATCAATTTTACTAATATCTTGTAGGTATTTGTCTAAAGATTTGGATTCTCTATTGGTAACCTGCTTAATAATTTTAAGTTGCCTCATGTTTTTTATTGGTTTTAATGTATAATAGCTCATAATACATTTTTAGAATCATTTTTCCAAGAGGCTCAGAGCATTATTATTAAATAGTTATTAGCATTGTTTGTAAAGCCTATAGTTTTAGCACAAATACTTAATTGTTAATAGTATTTTGAAGATTTCTGTTAAACACTACTATAATTAGTATTAAAATCTTCTAATTTTGTAAGGTTTGTTATTAATTAATGAAGAGCCTTTAACTATTGGAAATAGAAAAAGAAGTTGCAAGAAAAAATCTCTACGATTACCAATTAGAAGATTTAAAAACAATCTTTGAAGAATTGGATTCCTTGCCACAAGGGAGTAATTTATTGTATCAATTGCCAACGGGTGGAGGCAAAACTGTAGTCTTTTCTGAAATTACTAGGCGTTATATAGCCCAAACTAAAAAGAAGGTTGTTGTTCTTACGCATCGTATAGAATTAAGTACCCAAACCTCTAATATGCTTCATGGCTTTGGTGTTAATAATAAAATTATTAATAGTGAAGTAAAAGAGTTTGAAGATCAAGATGAGTTTACCTGTTTTGTAGCCATGGTTGAAACCTTAAACAACAGGCTTCAAGAAGAAAAAATAAAGATTAAAGATATAGGTCTTGTTATTATTGATGAGGCACATTATAACTCTTTTAGAAAACTATTTAAGTTTTTTGAAGATGCTACTATTCTTGGTGTTACAGCTACACCGCTTAGTTCTAATATTAAATTACCAATGAAAGACCACTATAAAAAACTTATAGTGGGAAAATCTATAAAATCATTAATAGACAAAGGTTTTTTAGCAAAAGCAAATCTTTATAATTATGATGTTAGCTTAAAAAGCTTAAAATTGGGTATACATGGTGATTATACGGTAAAATCATCAGATGAGTTTTATGGAAATCAAAGTATGCTAAGTAAATTGGTTACAGCATATGAAGAAGTTGCAAAAGGTACCAAAACACTTATTTTTAACAATGGTATTAACACATCGCATTATGTGTACGAAACTTTTAAAAAAGCAGGTTATAACGTTAGGCATTTAGATAATAGAAATAGTGCATCAGAAAGAAAAGAAATTTTAGAATGGTTTTCTACCACGCCAGATGCAATATTAAGCTCGGTGAGTATATTAACAACTGGTTTTGATGAACCTACCGTTCAATCTATAATGCTTAATCGTGCCACGCGGTCTTTAACTTTATATTTTCAGATGATTGGGCGGGGATCCCGTGTATTGCCTAATAAAAAGAAGTTTAATGTTATAGATATGGGTAATAATATTGCCCGTTTTGGTCCTTGGGATGAGGCCTTAGACTGGCAAGAGATATTTCACTTTCCTGATTTCTATTTAGAGAACATAAAGAACGATGAAGAGATAGAACGTGAGTTTATTTACGAAATGCCTGTAGAGTTAAAGGAGAAGTTTAGTAAATCAAAAAACATTCACTTTAATATTAAAGAGGAGTATAAAAAGATATTTGCACAAGGCGGAAAATCTAAATTAGTATTAGAGAAAAGTATTGAGCAACATGCACAGATTTGTTTTGAAAATAGTGAGGATGTTTTTGATGCACGTATTCTTGCTAAATCTTTAAAAGAAGAAATTGCTTTTAGAGTAAGACAATATTCCTATTGTATCATGAACAATACTAAGAACTATAAAGAGTGGTTAGAAGAAGATTACGAGCGTAAACTGCGTTCTAATATTTCTAAAAAGTTTGCAGACCTTATGTAAATTGTACTGATAGAATCTGAATTTTAGCGATGAAAAATAAAAAAGCGCTTTTTATTGGTTATGTGTGGCCAGAACCTGTAACTACTGCTGCTGGTCATCGTATGATACAATTACTAAATGCTTTAAAAAAAAATTACGAGATTACTTTTGCTTCAACAGCACAACAAACAAGGTATACGGTCAACCTTGATGAACTAGGTATTACAACCGAACAAATACAATTAAATCACCCTTCTTTTAATGATTTTATAGAAAACTTACAACCAGATGTAGTTGTTTTTGATAGGTTTATGATTGAAGAGCAGTTCGGTTGGCGTGTAGTAGCGTTTGCTCCTAATGCTATACGAATATTAAATACGGAAGATTTACATAGCCTAAGGCAAACACGTGAAGCCTGCCATAAAAGCAAAGAAGATTTTAATTTTTCTAAGTGGAAAAAAAATGAAATTACTAAAAGAGAAATCGCTAGTATTTATAGATGTGATTTAAGCTTGATAATTTCTAATGAAGAAACTAAGTTATTAAAAAATGTATTTGATATTTCAGAGAACTTCTTACTTACACTTCCTTTTTTAATAGACTCTATCACAGAAGAACAGCATACTAATTGGCTCAATTTTGAAACCAGAAAAGACTTCCTTTTTGTGGGCAACGGAAAGCATGCACCTAATATAGCTGCTATAAAACATTTAAAAACTAAGCTGTGGCCCTTAATAAAAGAAAAGCTACCTACTACTAAGTTATATATTTATGGTGCGTATTTGCCGCAGCAAATTACCGAAATGAATAAACCAGAGGAAGGATTCTTAGTTAAAGGATGGTTGGCAGATATTGACAGTACTATGCAAAAGGCTAGACTTAATTTAGCTCCATTACTTTTTGGAGCAGGAGTTAAAGGCAAAATAATTGATGGTATGCGCAACGGGACTCCTACATTGACCACAACAATAGGAGCAGAAGGAATACCCAATTTTAATTCCATTTATGATACTACTCCTGAATTTGTGAAACAGGCAGTGCGTTTGTATTCTAATAAAGCACAATGGTTAAAAGAACAAAAGCATAATTTAGATATTCTTCATATGCATTTTTCTAAAGAAGAATTACAACAACAATTAACCAATAAACTTAATACCATAAGTGATAGCTTAGAGCAACACCGTTCTCATAATTTTATAGGTTCGCTATTGCAACACCAAACGATGGCAAGCACTAAGTTTATGAGTAAATGGATAGAAGAGAAAAATAAGACTTCAATTTAGTTATAGTTTCTGTTTTCTTTAGCACGTAATTTAAGATATTGTCTTAAAGATTTCTCAGCTTTATCCTATAGGACTATTACAAAACCTTTAATTTAGTACTACAATCATAGATTTTACCCTAAAATGGAAAAACCCAATTGGAAAACCGCTATCGAGTTTAAAGACATTACCTATAAAAAAAGTAATGGTGTTGCGCGTATTGCTTTTAATAGACCTAATGTGCGGAATGCGTTTAGGCCACACACAACTAGTGAGCTTATAAAGGCTTTTTATGATGCCCAAGAAGATACTTCTATTGGTGTTGTTTTACTGTCGGCTGAGGGGCCTTCTACTAAAGATGGTATTTGGTCTTTTTGTAGTGGTGGTGACCAAAAGGCTAGAGGACACCAAGGTTACGTAGGTCAAGATGGACAACATAGATTAAATATTTTAGAAGTGCAGCGCATGATTAGATTTATGCCTAAAGTAGTTATAGCTGTTGTGCCTGGCTGGGCAGTAGGTGGCGGACATAGCTTACATGTGGTTTGTGATATGACCCTTGCCAGTAAAGAACATGCTATTTTTAAACAAACAGATGCAGACGTTACAAGTTTTGATGCGGGCTATGGTTCTGCTTATCTAGCCAAAATGGTTGGACAAAAAAAAGCTAGAGAGATTTTCTTTTTAGGTAGAAATTATTCGGCGCAAGAAGCTTTTGAAATGGGTATGGTAAATGCTGTGGTTCCACACGAAGCGTTAGAAAATACTGCTTACCAATGGGCGCAAGAAGTATTAGAAAAATCACCAACTTCAATTAAAATGCTAAAATTTGCCATGAACCTAACAGATGATGGTATGGTAGGGCAACAAGTATTTGCGGGAGAAGCAACGCGATTAGCTTATATGACAGATGAGGCTAAAGAAGGTCGTAATGCCTTTTTAGAAAAACGTAAACCAAACTTCGGCGAGGATAAATGGTTGCCATAATTTTTAACAAATGATAGTCTAGCTATTTATTTGATAATAGTACTAGGCCTAAGTATTGCCTAGTTAAATGTATTTATGGGTATAAATAAAAAAGAGCCTCTGTCTGTGGACAAAGGCTCTTTTACGAGAACACTATATGAAAATGAAATTTTATTTCTTTATTACAATGTAAATGTACTGGTAGCTTATTTAAAACAGAAATTATTGTTGTGTAACAAGGCGTTTTTGTTGTAAGTCGGTTTATAGTTAAAAAAAACCGTTAAAGTGTTCATGTAAAGTAGAATAGCTTTAAATTAAAAAGAGCCCTTGTCAGGTAGACAAAGGCTCTTTTACGAGAACACTATATGAAAATGAAAAAACTTATTTATTAATTATTACACTGTAAATGTACTGGTAGTCTGTGCTTTATTGAAATTATTGTTGTGTAGCAAGAAGCATTTGTGGTATGTCAAGTCAAAAATGTTATCTAAAAAATAAAACCTTAGTGAATAACCTCAATTAAACTTTTTAAAAACAAGTTTGCCTCAAAAGTTGGATGTTCTGCTAAACCAGTACGAACAACAACGAGGTCTTTTGAAGGGATAATAAAGACGTATTGCCCTTGAAAACCATTCATAGAATACAAATCTTTAGGCACATCTTTATAAAAACCTCCAGCATTTAACCAGAAATGAGCGCCGTATCTTCCGTTAGAGTTGCGGGTTGGAGTAGTAATGTATGTAATCCAATTTTCATTAAAAAGCTGTTCTCCATTCCAATATCCTTTATCTAGGTATAGCTGACCCATTCGACCCCAATCCCTTGTGCTTGCCCAACCATAAGAAGATCCTACATAATTACCGCTTAAATCGGCTTCTAACAATGCCGAATGTGCACCAATCTTGTCAATAAATGAAGTATAAGGGAAATCTAAATATTCTTGGTGTGTTTTAAACTGACTCCTTAAAATACCAGACAATAAATTAGATGTTCCAGAAGAATAATTCCAAATTTCAGTTGGCTTTGCAACAGCATTTTTCTCTTTTTGATTTTTGCTCATATCAGCATCAAGAAAAAGCATTTTAGTAGCATCAGAAATTGTAGTGTAATCTTCATCCCATGCTAATCCACTTTGCATTCTAAGTAGATGGTTTATGGTGATTTCTTTTCGGCTATCTTTTTTCCATTCTGCTATAGGTGCTGGAGAATCTATTTCTAGTTTGCCTTTTTGTTCTAATATTCCAAAACAAGTAGCAAGAATACTCTTAGTCATAGACCAACCGAGTATTGGGGAGTCTTTAGAAAACCCATCTATGTATTTTTCGCTAAGTATATGTCCTTTATAAAGTACTAAAAGCGTTCTTGTTTTTTGTACGTCACTATTTTCAAAGGCAATAGCCATTGCGTTTTGTAATTTGTTGTAATCGACCTCAGGAAATATAGTGTCTTTTGGTGCTAAATGTCCATAAGGATAGGGTGTGGTTATTGGTGTGTTATCACGTTTAGGTTGTGGGTATTTTTCATTTGCTACATACCCTTCATTTACCAATACAGCCCCTAAACCTTTCCTATCTATTGTTTTGCGTTGCATTAGCCCATATACATTGGCAGTAGCTTTACGGGTATTTTTATCGAAACTTGTAGTAGCTAATTCTATTAATGGAAAACTCAAATCGTTTGCAACAACTGAAACCGGAGAACGCTTTCCAATTAACACACTAGAAGCCATGTATTTAGATGCATACCCAGAAATCATATTCAATTTTGGGTAGTTTAAATAAACTGTAATAGCAATAAGCAATAGTATAAGTAAAAGAAGGCGTTTAAATATTTTCATCTGACAGTATATCTTTTATAGTCTTACTAAATTACTGAAAGTAAGCTATAGTTTAGATTTTAAAGGCTAGCTCTTGTAGATTTTATGTAGTTTTAGGCTATTCATTATAAAACCTAATGAAAAAACTATTCTATATATGCATACTTATATTCTTTACTAATTGTAGTATTGAAAAGCAGATTGTTGATAAACCCATTGTTTTTGATGAAGAGCGTATTGCGCTCACTAAAGAATATCTTAAAAACCGGTATCATATAGACAATGACAGTATTAGCATTAGGCCGCAAATAATTGTCCTTCATTGGACAGCAATACCTACTTTTAAGGGGTCGTACAATGCGTTTTATAATAGCAAACTACCAAATTCTAGACCAGATATAAAAGATGCAAGTAGCTTAAATGTATCTGCACATTTTTTAGTAGATCAAGATGGTACTATCTACCGTTTGATGCCAGAAAAGTATATGGCTAGGCATGTTATAGGTTTAAACCATTGCGCTATTGGTATCGAAAACGTAGGCGGCACAGCAGACACTCCTCTAACAAAAAAACAATTAAAATCTAACATCAAACTAGTTACGTATTTAACTAAAAAATATAACATTGAATACCTGATTGGTCACTATGAATACACTAGTTTTGAGAATCATACGTTATGGTTAGAGAATAATAAAGCGTATCGTACTAAAAAGACAGACCCTGGTGAAGATTTTATGAATGCTATACGTAAAGCAACAAAAAATCTTAATTTTACTCCAGTACCATTACAAAAAACAAAATGAACAAAAAGATAATTTTAGCTCTTTTTTGCTATTTAGCCTTACAAACACTAGCAGCTCAGAACATTACTGAGGAAGTCTATAATTCTTATGAAAAATATAAGGAAAATGCTTTAGAGGAGCGTAGAATTAAGCATTATATGCTACAACCTTTGATTAGCAGAATTGCTGAAAACAAAAAGTTTACTGTTAATAAAGTAGGGGAATCCATTGAAGGACGAGATTTAAAATTAATAAGTATAGGTTCTGGTAGGACCGATATATTCCTTTGGTCTCAAATGCACGGTAATGAGCCTACTGCCACGCAAGCTATATTTGATTTACTAAACTTTTTTAATAGTGGAGACTATAAAGAAGAAAAAAAGAAGATTCTTAATAATCTTACTTTACATTTTTTGCCAATGCTTAACCCTGATGGCGCAGAAAAATTTCAAAGAAGAAATGCTTTAGGAATTGATATTAATCGTGATGCCTTACGATTACAATCGCCCGAAGGGCAAACTCTAAAAAGAGTGCGTGATAGTCTTGATGCTAAATTTGGTTTTAATTTACACGACCAAAGCACATACTACAATGCAGAGCGTACATCAAAACCAGCAACAATATCTTATTTAGCAACAGCATATAATTACGAGAAAGATATAAATGATGTAAGAGCAAACGCTATGAAGGTGATTGTTTTTATGAATAACATAATTCAAAAATACGCTCCGGGGCAAGTAGGTAGGTATAATGATGATTTTGAACCTCGTGCCTTTGGTGATAACATCGCTAAATGGGGTACTAGTCTTATTTTAATTGAATCTGGTGGATACCAAAACGATGTAGAAAAACAACAAATAAGAAAGTTAAACTATGTTTCCATTTTATCAGCTCTACATACTATTGCAGATAAAAGCTACAAAGAAATCGCTATAGAAGAATACGAAGAAATCCCTCATAACGATAGAAAATTATTCGATTTAAAAATTAAGAACCTAAGCTACAATATAGCAGGCAAAGAGTATATTTTAGACTTAGGTATTAATAGAAATGAAGTTGATGATAAATTCAATTCTAAATTTCATTACAATAGTACTATTGTTGACCAAGGAGATTTGTCTACATATTATGGTTATGAAACTTTTGATGCTACAGGCTATAAAGTAGTAGCCCCAAAAATTGGCCGCGGTATTATTAATGCTAAAGGTAATGAAGAAGCCTTTTACATATTAAATAGTAGTCAGTTTTTAAAACTTGGACAGGCTTACCTTAAAATTGATAATCCTTCTGATGGATTAAAATATTCTAATTCTCCACTACATGTTGTGCATGGAGATTTTAAAGTAGAAAAACCTTTTCGCCTAAAACCTGGTGTAAACCCAACTTTTTTTCTAGAAAAAGATGGCGTAATGACCCATGCGGTTATTAATGGTTTTCTTATAGATATAAATGTGCCTATAGAAAATCAGAATTTTAAAAACGCCCTTATTTATAGAAAATAGGTTTATTCGCAACCACCAGTAAAACCATCGGCATTAAAACTAGTTTGTACCGCACCCTGAAGCACACCTTGTGGTACTGGATTAGAGACTTGTATGACCAAATTGTTTTCTCCACTACCGTCACGCTTTGGAGTGCAATATTCAAATAAATAAAAGCTATTAGCCTGATTAGATACACGTGCTGAAATCTGATTAAAAGTGGTTTCTAATTCTTCCACATCATTAGCTACAACACTAGCAGTTCTACCTATTTCTTCTAATATTTGAGTGTCAATTTCTGAACCTAATCCTATGGTGAAAAAAGAAATGTTTCTATCTGCATTATTTACAGCATTTAAAGCACTTTCTTCTGTAAATCTAGATGCCTGGTCTGTACCATCGGTAAATAGCACTATTGATGCTGCACTAATAATGTTACTTTCTGTAGCATCTAGTAAGTCTTCAGCAATAGCAGTAGATTTAATAACAGCACCATACAAATCGGTTGAAGGGTCGTTACTTATATCTTCGTCTATACTTGCAATAGCAGTTGTTAACTCATCAACAGAACTTGTTAAAGGATTTAAAAGATGTAATTCATCTTCGCCATCAAACCAATAAATAGCCATTCTAAAAGAATCTGTTTCTTCAGTGGGTATTACATTCCTCACAAAACTAGTGGATGCTGTTTTAAGTTCTTCTAAACTACTCTGCAAGACAGAATTACTGAGGTCTAATACTAAAAGCGTATTGTTATTAAAAACCTGAGTATTAGGAGAAATTCTAGCAAAGGACTCTGAAGATGAAATTGCGTTAAAACAATCATCATTTCTACCTTGTTCAAAAATTCTAAATTGATTCGCCGTTAAGTTTGGTATAGGATTATCCTGAGTATCACTAACTCTAAAAAGAATAGAAACCTGACTAGGTAAGCTTGTAAACTGATCTTGTATTGATAATATTAATTGATTATCATCAAAATTTAAACAATCATCAGGTATTTCACCTAGGCCTAATTCTCCCTGATTTAGGTCAAAACTTATATCGTCATCTGCGTTTCCACAGGAAATAAGAATTGATAATCCAAAAAGAGCAATAAAGAAATTTAAATAACTTTTCATTTTCATTATATTAAGGTTCCTTTTGCTTAACGGGTATTTTAACTTTAAATTACTTTATGACTAAAGTAATAGTTGTAAAAAAAAGTTAAATCAAAATTAGAGTTGTTAAAAAACGACATCTCATTTAAATTTTAATAACTTTAAGCATACATTAATTAATACTACTACTATGCCAAGCTTTCAATTAAAAGTTAATGGAGAATCTAAAACTGTAGAAGTGGCTTCAGATACACCAGTTTTATGGGTCTTGCGAGACCATTTAAATCTTGTAGGCACAAAATTTGGTTGCGGAATAGGTCAGTGCGGAGCTTGCACGGTTCATCTTGATGGTAATGCAACGCGTAGTTGTCAACTTCAAGTTTCGCAAATCGACGGTAAAGAAATTACAACTATTGAAGGGCTTTCAGAAGAAGGCGCTCACCCTGTACAAGAAGCATGGACAGAAGTTGATGTACCGCAATGTGGTTATTGTCAAGCAGGTCAAATGATGACAGCCTCTGCATTTTTAAATAAAAATCCGAATCCATCTGAACAAGAAATCAGAAATGCGATGCATGGTAATATATGTAGATGTGCTTCTTATACAAGAATTAGAAAAGCAGTTGCTATAGCCGCTGAAAAAATGTCTTAATAAATCCCTTTTAATAAACAATATGGCAACAACATCAAAAAATACATTTAGTAGAAGAGGGTTTATGAAAACTTCGGCTTTGGCAAGTGGAGGAATGTTAATAGGCTTTAATCTTTTTCAATCTTGTAAGCCTACAGTAAAACCACCAATTGATTTATCGAAATTAAATTACAACGATTTCAATGCTTTTATACGTATAGCAAATAATGGTGCAGTAACTATTTTTTCACCAAACCCGGAAATCGGTCAAGGTGTAAAAACTTCTATGCCAATGATTATTGCAGAAGAATTAGATGTAGCATGGAAAGATGTGTATGTAGCACAAGGTAAATTAGATACAAAAAATTATACCAGACAAGTGGCAGGAGGGAGTCAATCTATTCGTCAAGGATGGGATGCCCTTAGGCAAACAGGTGCCAGTGCAAAAGCAATGTTGGTTAGAGCAGCAGCAGCTCGTTGGGGTGTAGAAGCAAGTGAATGTACCGTTAGTGAAGGTATTATAACAAATGCTAACGGTGAAATAATAGGCTATGGCGATGTAGTTAATGAAGCAGCAGTATTAGAAGTGCCTGAAAATATTACGCTTAAAGATCCTAAAGATTATAAAATTATAAGTAGAGATGCAGGTAATGTAGACATCGGTAAAATTACTACCGGACAACCATTGTTTGGTCTAGATTATAAAGAAGAAGGTATGGTGTATGCTAGTGTTGCTAGACCGCCAGCTTTTGGACAAAAATTGGTTTCTTTCAATGCAACTAAGGCTATCGCGATGGATGGAGTTATCGATGTTATAAGGATTGGTGAAAAAGGTCGCGCGCATATGAACGGACCTAATAAAAATTGGTCTGCTAAATTACCTGATAGCGATAAAGTAGTAGTTATAGCTGAATCTACATGGCAGGCTATGAAAGCTAAAAAAGCTTTAGAAATCGTTTGGGAAGATAACCAGCCTGAGAGCACAGCACAGCACGATAAAATATTGTTAGACTTATTAAAAGGTAGCGATTTTACGACCATGCGGTCAGATGGTAATATTAAAAAAGCCTTTGCAAACGCAGATAAAATTATAGAACGAACTTATGAATCTCCTTTTCTTCCGCATAATTGCTTAGAACCTATGAATTTCTTTGCAAATGTCACCGATGAGAAAGTTCATTTAGTAGGGCCAGTACAAACCCCTGCTTCTGCAGCAGAAACCGTAGCAGATATGTTAGGGCGTGATCTTGATGACATTCATTTAGAAATGACACGTATGGGTGGTGGTTTTGGAAGAAGGCTTTATGGGGATTTTGTTTTTGAAGCGGCAGAAATTTCGAACTTAATACGAAAGCCTGTAAAAATGGTTTCATCTAGAGAAGATGATATGACTACAGGAGTATATCGCCCAGCTATAAAATACCGTATTGCTGCATCAATAAAAGATGGAGAAATTACAGGATATCACCTAAAAGAAGCTGCTATAAATGGCAATATGTATGGGTTAATTCCGAATTTTTTCCCCGCAGGAGCAATTGAAAATTATCAAGTAGATGTAGCTAGTTATAATAGTAATATAACGACAGGAGCATGGCGTGCTCCTTACACTAATTTCTTAGCTTATGCAGAACAAAGTTTTTTTGATGAAGTAGCAGAAGTAATGCAAAAAGATAAAGTACAACTTCGTTTAGATTTACTCGAAAAAGTTAAGAATACTGAAGATGAACGTATACAATACGACCCTGAGCGTATGCAGAATTGTATAAAAATGGCCGTAGAGAAATCTGATTGGGGTAAAAAACCAGATACGATATACCAAGGTTTTGTAAATTATTACTGCCATAATACACATGTTGCTCAAGTAGCCGATGTAGCCATAGAAAAAGGTGTTGCAGTGGTTAAGAAAATTACTTGTGTTGTGGATTGTGGTATTGTAATAAACCCACTAGGTGCTATTAATCAAATAGAAGGAGGTATTTTAGATGGTATAGGTCATTCGATGTATGGTGATTTTAATTTTGACAATGGTAAGCCTTTGGCGAATAACTTTGATAGGTATCGTTTAATACGTATGAATGAGACTCCTGAAATTGAAACTCATTTAATACAAAACGAGCTTTCACCTACTGGTTTAGGTGAGCCTACATTACCACCTGTAGGTGGAGCGATTGCGAATGCTTTTGCCGCTGCAACAGGCAATAGACTCTACAAACAACCATTTAGTAAAACACCAGAGCTTTTAAGAGCACCTAAAAAAGAAATTATAGGATAATGAAAGTATTACTTTTCGGAATAGCGAAAGATATTGTAGGTGATTCGCACTTACAATTCTCTAATGCAGATAAAACACCTAGTTCAGTATCAGAATTAAAAAAAGTAATTTCTGAAACCTATCCTGAGTTTAGTAAATTGTCTTCTTTAGCAGTTGCTGTGAATAGTGCGTATGCACAAGATGATGTGGTTTTAAATGCTACTGATGAAATAGCAATTATTCCACCAGTAAGCGGGGGATAAACAATTAAATATAACAATAAGGCACTCCATATTAAGAAATGTCAGCAATAGCAAGTATTTTTATCCCCTTTAAGAATACCTAGTATTGTTTCAGTAAACTACCTCGGGGCTAGTCCACGAGGTATTATAGGAAACAAATTTTTAATTTCTAGGAAAGCCATAAGTATTAAACCCTTTGGCGGTACCACTAAATTAAATACTGATTTCTTTATATTCTATTACGTTAAAATGGCAAAAAAACTCTCACATATCGATAAAGCAGGTAAAGCTGCAATGGTTGATGTTTCTGATAAACAAATTAGCGCCCGAACGGCAATCGCATCGGGTAAGGTTGTATTTCCTTCTGATGTGTTTGAGACATTAACGGCACAAGATTTTTTAGGTCACAAAGGCAGTATTATTCAAACAGCAGTTATTGCAGGAATTCAGGCAGTTAAAAAGACTTCTGAATTGATACCCCTTTGTCATCAAATCAATCTATCTAAAATACAGATTGATATAACACCAACGCAACAAGCATTACAAATTACGTGTACAGTAAAATGTAAAGAACAAACAGGAGTAGAGATGGAGGCATTAACCGGAGTTTCTGTAAGTGCTTTGACCATTTACGATATGTGTAAAGCGCTTTCGCACGATATTAAAATTTCTGATATTCAGTTAGAACAAAAAACAGGAGGTAAGAATGATTTCAACCGCTAATTTATACGGACTCGTTTTGTCCGGAGGAAAAAGTACCCGAATGGGCACTGATAAAGGTTTGATTGAATATCACGGTAGACCCCAGCGCGAACACTTGTATAATTTATTAAGCGAAGTTTGCGACCAGACCTATATTAGCTTGCGAGTAGACCAAGAAGAAAATATACCTTTTGGTTTTGTCACAATAAAGGATGAAAATGAATTCAGAGGTCCGTTTAATGGAATGTTGTCGGCACATAATCTTCATCCTGAAGTTGCATGGCTGGTTTTGGCTTGTGACCTTCCTTTAATGGATTTAACAGCACTAAAACAATTAGTTGAAGAACGCGACGCTGATAAATTTGCAACCTCCTTTTCGAATAAAGAAAATCCTTTACCTGAGCCCGTTTGTGCTATATGGGAACCTAAAGCTTTAAAAACAGCAATCAACTATTTGAAGGCAGGTAATGGAACATGTCCTAGAAAATTCTTAATTAAGAATGACACTAAGTTGGTGTATCCAAAGAATAAAAATACTATTGTTAATGCAAATTCTATAGAAGATTATCAAGATGTTTTATTAAAACTTCAGAAGACTTGAACCAAAATCGCTACATAAGACAAACCACCTTAAAAGGTTTTGGTGTTGAAGGACAAAAAAAACTAGCAAAAGCCAAGGTTTTAGTGGTGGGGGCTGGCGGGCTAGGCGTGCCCGTACTTACATATCTAAATGCTATGGGCGTTGGTACAATAGGAATTGTTGACGGCGATGAAATATCAATTACTAATTTGCATCGGCAAGTATTATACAAACAAAGTGATGTAGGAGCGTCAAAAGTAATAGCAGCCTTAGAAAAGTTAAAAGGGCAGAATTCAGATACTGAGATTCAGATTTATAATGCTTTTTTAAATGTTCAAAATGCTATTGAAATTATTTCAAAATATGATATTGTAGTTGATGCTTCAGATAATTTTCCTACCCGATATTTGGTAAATGATGCATGCGTGATATTAAATAAACCTTTTGTTTACGGAGCATTGCATGGTTATGAAGGACAAGTAAGTGTTTTTAATTTTGATGGAGGGCCAACCTACCGTTGTCTTTTTCCAAAAATGCCAAATGAGAATGAAGTGCCTAATTGTAATGAACACGGTGTATTAGGAATCATTCCTGGAATTATTGGAAACCTCCAGGCTTTAGAGGCTATTAAAGTAATTACGGGAATAGGGGAGACGCTTTCTGGGAAATTATTAATTTTTGATGGTTTAGAACAAGCCTATCAAAAAATAAGATTCAAAGCGCAAAGCGCAAATCTAGAAATCAAAAAACTACAAGATTTTTATGAATGGAACGACCCTTGTGAAGTCTTACCAAGAGTAGGAGCAGAACAAATTGATAACCTTCTTACAGATAAGGCACAGATTATTGATGTTCGAACCTATAATGAGTTTGATGATTACCATCTTACAGGCACTATACATATACCTTTAGATGAATTGGATGCTACTTCTAATAAAATCGATTTTTTAAAACCGGTATATTTGTTATGCCAGTCAGGTAAGCGTAGTGAAGTTGCTTTAAGACAATTGCTAGCGGAATATCCTGAAGGAAATTTTTTTAGTATTTCAGGCGGA
>CAZLUS010000027.1:0-6107 GCA_964562775.1 uncultured Flavobacteriaceae bacterium
ATAGTATTCGTTTTACACTACTTGTTTTGGTACAAGTATTAATTTTTAATCATATAAATTTTATAGGGTTTATTAACCCTATGGCGTATATTATTTTCTTGTATTGGTACCCCTTGCGAGAAAACGTTTCTATTTTTCTAATCATAAGTTTTTTATTGGGTCTTACTATAGATTTGTTTTCAGATACATTAGCCATACATACGGCTGCAATTGTTACTATTGCATTTGCTAGACCTGTAATAATGCGATTTTGCTTTGGGGCAAATTTCGAATTTCAAGGTTTTACTTTTAAAAACACCACAAGTGTACAACGGATGACCTTTTTAGGTTTGCTTATTGGCTTACATCATTTAGTTTTCTTTTCTCTAGAGCTATTGAGTTTTTCACATTTGCTATTAATTTTAAAAAAAGTACTTTTAACAGGCATAGCTACTTTTATAGTTTCTATGTTAATAAGCTCACTTTTTGCCAAAGAAACTGAATAAAACAAAGTAATTTTCGTTATTGTTTTAAGTAATTAAAATGAAAAAGCTACTCTTATCTTCAATCATAATTATTATAGGTATAACCTTTATTGGCAGGTTATCTTATTTGCAATTGTTTAGCTTTTCACCAAACCAAATTCTTGATGATCCAGCCATTAAAAAGGTTTATGATTATCCTGAGCGAGGTTATATATACGATAGAAATGGCGACCTTTTAGTAGGTAATCAACCCGCTTATGATGTGATGGTCATTCCTAGAGATACTAAAACCTTAGACACCATAGAATTCTGTAGTCTTCTTGGCCTTAAAAAGGAAGCTTTTATTGCTAAAATTAAAACAGCTAGAAGGTATTCTCCTCGTTTACCATCTGTTCTTGTAGCGCAACTCTCAAAAGAAGATTATGCGCGTCTACAAGAAAAGATGCGAAAATATCAAGGGTTTTATATTCAAAAGAGGTCCTTACGTGATTATGTTACCAAAAGCAGCGCTAATGTGCTAGGTTATATAAGCGAGGTTAATGAATCGGATTTAAGGAACAACCCTAATTATGAAGCTGGAGAATTAAAAGGTAAAACAGGCATAGAGAAACAATATGAAGATGTGTTACGAGGTCGTAAAGGAGTTAAACACATACAAAAAGACCGCTTTAATCGTGAAATAGGAAAATATAAAAATGGCACTCTAGACACCTTGCCAGAATTAGGCACAGAAATTCATATTACACTTGATAAAACACTACAAGAATATGGTGAGAAACTAATGCATGGTAAAAGAGGTGGCATAGTTGCTATTGAGCCATCAACTGGTGAGATTTTAACGATGATTTCTGGGCCAACATACAATCCAGATCTTTTAGTAGGTAGAGAGCGTTCAAAAAACTATACCAAATTATACTATGATACTATTGCAAAACCTACTTGGGATAGGTCTATTTTAGCTCAACCATCACCAGGCTCACCTTTTAAAATTTTAAATGCACTAGCTGCATTACAAGAAGGTGTTATAGAAACTGAAACAAAATTTAAATGCTACAATGGTTTTTATGTAGGTAAAAACAAAAGGGGTTGTCATTGCGGAGGTGGAGTTCGCGATTTAAATTCTGGTATTTTCAACTCTTGCAATGCTTATTTTGCGGGTACTTTTCGTAAAATTTATGGTAAGTATGAAACCACAGACGAAGGTATGGATGTTTGGGAAAAACATATGAAAAGTTTTGGTCTTGGTAATTATTTAGGAACAGACTTACCTACTGGGGTACCCGGAAGAATACCAAATAAAGCTTATTATGACAATGCCTACGGAGATGGAAGATGGGCTTCATCTTTCATTATTTCTAATGCCATTGGACAAGGTGAAATAGCCGCCACTCCTATTCAATTAGCAAATATGACTGCTGCTATTGCCAATAAAGGTTTCTTTTACACGCCTCATATAATCAAAAAAATTGGAGATGAAACTTCTATAGATGTAAAGTACACACAGCGTAAATACACAACAATTGATAAAAAACATTTTGACCCTATTATAAATTCTATGGCTAATGTCTATAAATATGGAACAGCAAAATGGCTTCGAATCCCTGAAATAGAAATTGCAGGAAAAACGGGTACTGTGGAAAATTTCACCCGAATTAATGGTGAGCGCGTACAGTTAACCGACCATTCCATTTTTGTAGCTTTCGCGCCTGTAAACAACCCTAAAATTGCTATAGCTGTATATATTGAACACGGTTATTATGGAAGTAGGTATGCTGGGCATATAGCCTCTTTACTTATTGAAAAATATTTAAAAGGTGAAATAACACGGACCGACCTAGAGAAAAAAATGTTAGAAAAAACACTAGAGCATGAGTATGCTAAACCACTTAGTGGTGAGCCTTTTAAAATAAACGAACTTAACTGGTAAAGATTTGCTTAAACGTATTGATTGGTTAACCGTATTTTTATATGCCCTCTTAGTCTTTTTTGGTTGGATAAATATCTACAGCACAACCCTATCAGATACTTCTATTTCTATATTTAATACTTCTACGCTATATGGAAAGCAACTCTTTTTTATTGGGGTTAGTGTAATAGCCGTTCTAGGTATTTTATTTGTAGATACTCATTTTTTTGAGCGTTTTGGAAGTGTGTTTTACGTAGCTGGTTTAGTTTTATTACTTGGCTTATTTGTCTTTGGAAAAAAAATAGGCGGCGCCACCTCATGGTATGATTTAGGTTTTATGAATCTACAGCCTTCTGAGTTCGTGAAAGTCGCATCGGCACTAGCTCTTGCTAAATACTTAAGTGATATACAAACCGATATAAAAAATAGAAAACATCAATTCTATGCCATACTAATAATTCTAGTTCCTGTTTTATTAGTTTTTCCGCAACCAGATCCTGGGAGCGCTTTGATCTTCTTTGCGCTCTTCTTTGTTTTGTTTAGAGAAGGTTTACCAATTTATTTTCTAGGGCTAGCACTTATACTTATCATGTTATTTGTATTCACACTAATATTTGGAACTATATGGGTGGCTATTGGTTTAGGTATGCTAATTTCAATTTTTTTCTTCTTTAAAAGACCAGACATAAAAATACCTGCTATTCCTCTAGTTTTATTCGTTACTGGATGCCTTATTGTTTCGCTGTCTGTAAATTTTGTTTTTGAAAATGTTTTTGAACAACGCCATAGAGATCGCTTTAGTTTATGGCTTAATTTAGAAAAAGACCCCAACAAATTAGAGCAGATAAAAAAAACAATTGGCTATAATACCTACCAATCAGAAAAAGCTATTGAATCTGGTGGTTTTTTTGGAAAAGGATTTTTAGAAGGCACACGTACTAAAGGAGATTTTGTGCCTGAGCAACATACAGATTATATTTTTAGCTCTGTAGGCGAAGAATGGGGTTTTATAGGAACCGCATTTGTTATATTAATTTTTACTTTATTCTTTTTAAGGTTAGTAAGAATAGCAGAAAGACAAAAAAGAGAGTTTAGTAGAATGTATGGCTACGGTATAATCTCTATACTACTCCTTCACTATTTTATTAATATAGGTATGGTCTTAGGCATTTTACCTACAGTAGGAATACCACTTCCGTTTTTTAGCTACGGCGGGTCTGGTCTTCTTTTCTTTACCGCTATGCTATTTATATTTTTAAAGTTTGATGCTTCTAGGTTAAACGAAAGCATCTAAAATTTCCAATCTTTTTTTGAAACTACACCCTCAATTTTATCTTGATGTTCTTTTGGTTGCTTGTGAAAAAAATCTATTCCCGTTTGCTCTTCAATAACATCTACTGACACTAAAAAACTAGCTAATGATTTTTGACTTTCTTCATGCGGAAATAAAAAAGCCAATACTTTTATTTTACTTCCTTCTTTCCTAAAAACAATTTTGTAAAATGCATTTGGTACAGCCACATCTTCATCTCCAATTTCATCCAATCCATTTTCTAAAACTCCGCCAGTAATAACATATAAATCGCCATACTTTTTACACCATTGGCGTACTTGTTGTTCCAATCGATTCCATACCCCCGCATTAAAATCGTTATGCTGTGGCGAAATATTACTTGTATAAAAAGTTTCGTTATACGCGTATTCCGAAAATCTACGGTCACCTGCTGGACATAAATGTCCTCTATCGTAACCAGAGCGTTTATAATTTCTCCAATCTGCAGATTTCGACTTTACTTTAGGGTCTTCAATAAAATAAGGTCGTTTTCTATCGTCATAGGTTAAATGACTTTTTTTAAGCTCATACATGACCCATTCTGCCTGCTCAAAATCTTCCTTATAAGATAACATAAAGTAATCATGTGCTACAATTGCGTTTGTTGTAGAACTGGGTAATAAATAGTTGTCTATTTTAGAAATAGATTTATCTTTCTCTGGATTGGTATATGTGTCTGGTGTATAGAAATTCTCGAACAACCAAAACCCAATTACACATATCGCTAAAAGAATTGTGTATGTACTCTTATGCTTCATTACATCAAAAATAACTTACTCTTTATAAGGAACAAAAAAGTCCGGTTAAAACCGGACTTTTTCTTAATCTATATTAATCTAATATTATCCTTTTACAGCAAACTTAGAGTTTCCTTTTTTAAGGGTATTAAGTTTTAAATCTTGTAATACATTAATAGCTTCGTCTACATAAACATCTTTAGCTAAATCTACATGCCATCTATCTCTTTTTTCTCTTAAAACAGGGTCTGCTGTAAACAAGTCTTTTTCATATTGAAGAGATTCAAAAGTTAATTTAGAATCGTATTCTGATAACGATTTAAAGTAGTTAGACTTTTCTCTGCTCTTTTCTTGACTATTCTTATAGTTATTATAATTTAGAGAAACTACAGTTTCCTCTTGTTGCGTTTGTAACCATTTAGCATTTTCCTCTATTAATTTAATTTGAGGATTCCCTTCCATTCTAGCCTTACTTTTTGCAATAATACCTTCATAATCTATATTACCATCCCAAGTATTATAATCTGCTGGGGTAATTTTATCCCAGCCTAAAGGGTTTTCTTGAGCTCGCTCTCCTAAATCTATATAACTATACCTGTCTGGTACAACGATATCACTTTTAACGCCTTCTAACTGAGTAGAGCCTCCATTTATACGGTAAAATTTTTGAGTGGTAAGCTTAATAGCTCCTAAGTTTCCATGCTCATTACTTCTAACCATATTGTCTAAAGAAATTACATTTTGTACAGTTCCTTTACCAAAAGTTTGCTTGCTTCCAATAACAACTGCTCTTTTATAATCTTGCATAGCTGCAGCTAAAATTTCAGATGCTGATGCTGAAAGCTCATTTACTAATATTACCAAAGGGCCATCCCATTGTACACGCTCATCTAAATCTTCATGTACTTCTTTCTCTTGTGCTGAAGAACGAACTTGAACTATTGGTCCATCTTTTATAAAAAGTCCAGCCATTTCTACAACTGTTTTTAATGATCCACCACCATTATCTCTTAAATCTAAAATAAGACCTTCTGACCCAGCGTTCTTTAAACGTTCTACTTCTTTAGCTACATCAGATGCAGCATTACGGTTTGTATAATCCTCAAAATCTACATAGAATTTAGGTAAGTCTATAAGTCCATACTTGTGCTCATTTTTTATAACCGTTGCCGATTTAGCGTAAGATTCTTCTAACTCAACCACATCTCTTGTAATTGAAACGACATCTATAGTACCATCAACTTTACGAACTGTTAAATCTACAATAGTACCTTCTGGGCCTTTAATTAATTTTATAGCATCGTCAATACGCATACCAGCTATATTAATTGGCTCTTCTCCATCTTGACCTACCTTTATAATTTCATCACCAACTTCAAGGCTTTTGGCTCTCCAAACAGGACCGCCAGATATAATTTCTACTACTTTGGCACCTTCAGGCTTTTTTTGCAGACGCGCTCCAATTCCTTCAAACTTACCAGACATACTAATGTCAAACTTGTCTTTCTCCTCTGGAGCAAAATAAAACGTATGTGGATCAAATTCATCTACAATAGTATTAATGTATTGTACAAACCAATCTTTACGTTCTAAATCATCAACAAAATCAAAAAACTCGTCTAATGTTTTTCTTGTGGTTTCTCTTGACTTTTCTTCAACTTCAGCTA
>CAZLUS010000027.1:6207-22344 GCA_964562775.1 uncultured Flavobacteriaceae bacterium
TCTTTATAAATCTCTTTAGCATCGCCCATTCTTTGTTTTAATCTTTTGTAAACTACATCAAAAAAGGTAATATCTGTGTTCTTTATTTGATCGTCTAGCTGATATCTATATTTTTCAAATTCTTTTAAATCACTTTCTAAAAAGTAACGTTTTGTTGGATCAATTATATCAATAAAATCATCAAAAATATTAGATGAAAAATTATCATTAATATACTTTGGTTCGTAATGACCTCTCTCAAGAACATAAGAAATTAAGTCAAGTAGTAACTTGTCTTTATCATTATTCTCAAAAGATTTGTTAGTGAAACTGCATGACGCTACAGCTATTAAGATTACTAAAAAGCCAAGAGCAAAATTCTTCTTCATAAAATTTATTTTGGGACTGTTACTAAATTCGCACTAAATAAATGCGCTACTTTCCAGTCTTTTAAATTTAAACATTAATTGTCTAATATACTGAAAAAATCATGCCAGTAATTGTACTAGCCTCTAAATTTTTTGTTAAACGAATTAAATATAACATACTTTTTAAAAACGTATTTTTACGCTATTAATTATATCTCATGAAAAAACCTTTGATTCTTGTCACAAATGATGATGGAATCACTGCTCCTGGACTTCTAGAACTTATAGGTATTATGAGTGAAATTGGAGAAGTAGTTGTAGTTGCGCCAGATAGCCCTCAATCTGGCATGGGCCACGCTATTACACTAGATAGTACGTTGCATGCTAAAAAGGTTAAAATAAATACTAAAAAAGAAGCTCCCATAGCGTATAGTTGCAGTGGAACCCCTGCAGATTGCGTAAAACTAGGTTTGCAAGAAATTTTAAATAAAAAACCAGACTTAGTAGTAAGTGGCATTAATCATGGCTCTAATTCGTCAATAAATGTTATCTATTCTGGTACTATGAGTGCAGCAATAGAGGCTGGTATTGATGGCATTTCTGCTATAGGTTTTTCACTCTGCGATTATACTTGGGATGCCGATTTTTCTTCAACCAAAAAAACGGTAAAAAAAATTGTTTTAGAAGCACTAAAAAATGGTATCCCTAAAGGTACTGTGCTCAATGTAAATATTCCTAAAACAGATGGTATTGAGCCAAAAGGAATTAAAATCTGTAGGCAAGCTAAAGCAAATTGGAGGGAGAAATTTGACAAACGCTCTAGTCCTTCGGGAAGGGAATACTACTGGCTTACTGGCGAGTTTGAACTACAAGATAATGGAGAGGACACGGATATACATGCCTTAAATAATGGCTATGTGTCTATTGTGCCCACACAATTTGACTTAACAGCTTATAAGGCTATTAAAGAAGTAACTAACTGGAATTTAAATGATTAAAAAAGAAATTATAATAGGTTTTTTTGTTGGCATTATTGCCAATACTATTGGTACATTATTATACATCGTATTATTCTCTGATTTAGGTATCGTTGAGACCTATAACGCAGCTGTAACACAAGGACATGTTGGTAGTCTATTAGCTTTGGGTGCTGTTTTAAACTTAATTGCTTTCTTTGGTTTTCTAAAATTAAAAAGAGATTATCGTGCTCGTGGTGTTATGATCGCAACTATACTAACAGCTTTGGTTATCTTATATTACAAGGTTTTCTAAAATGAAATACTATATCATCGCTGGTGAGGCATCTGGAGATTTACATGGGTCTAACCTTATTAAAGCCTTAATAAAAAAAGATAAGGCTGCAAAAATTCGTTTTTGGGGTGGTGATTTAATGCAAACAGCTGGGGGTGATTTAGCAAAACATTACAAAGAGATGGCCTTTATGGGCTTTTTAGAAGTGATAAAAAATATCCCTGCTATCTTTAAAAATATTCAATTTTGCAAAGGCGATATTTTAAAATTCAAGCCAGATGTTATTGTATTTATAGATTTTTCTGGTTTTAATCTTCGCATTGCCAAATGGGCAAAAAAACAAAATTTTAAAACCAACTATTATATCTCGCCACAAATATGGGCTTCAAGAGAAAATAGAATCCATAAAATAAAAAGGACTATTGACAATATGTATGTCATTCTCCCTTTTGAAAAAGCTTTTTATGCTAAACATAATTATGCTGTAGATTTTGTAGGACACCCATTATTAGACGCTATTGCAAACACTTCTATTACAGAAGAAAGTACCTTTCGATCTAATGCCAATTTACATCCATCTAAACCTATTATTGCCTTATTACCAGGTAGTAGAAAACAAGAAGTGCAGAAAATGTTAGCCATAATGTTATCTGTTATTGATGATTTTAAGGCTTATCAATTTGTAATTGCTGGTGCTCCTAGCCTAGACAGTACTTTCTATAGCCCTTTTCTAAAACATAAAAGTGTTAAGCTTGTTAGTAATAACACCTATACACTATTACAATACTCGCATGCTGCATTAGTTACTAGTGGTACCGCAACCTTAGAAACTGCCCTATTTAAAGTGCCGCAAGTAGTGTGCTACAAAGGCAATTGGCTTTCTTATCAAATAGCAAAAAGAATTATAACGCTTAAGTTTATTTCTTTGGTAAATTTAATTATGGATAAAGAAGCTGTTAAAGAACTAATTCAAGGAGAGTTACATACTAAAAACCTCACTGTAGAACTCGCTAAAATACTTGATGGTGAGCATAGAACTAAGATGCTTGATGACTATACAGTATTAGAAAAAAAATTAGGCGGAAAAGGTGCTAGTCAAAAGACAGCTGCTTTAATATTAAAAAATGCTTAATTTTATATGATAGTAGAAACATTCTTCTTGGATGAATAAGAAACTCCTTATTTTAGGTATTGTACTTTTATTTTCTAGCTGTATAGTTAAGAAAAAAACCACCCATAGTAAAAGCAAAACGGTTACTGTAGCTTCATCTGAAGAAAAGGCAGACAAGAAAAAACAGTCCAAAAAAACCACCATCACTAATTCAACAGCAGATAAGGTTATAGCATCTGCCGTCGCATATAGTGGAGCTCGCTATAAATATGGAGGCACTACTAAAAAAGGTATGGATTGCTCTGGTCTTATATATGTAGCCTTGCAAGAAAATGATATTGCTTTCCCTCGCGTATCCTATGATATGGCTAATGAAGGAAAACGTGTTCGCGTAAATGAGGTACAAAAAGGAGATTTGTTATTTTTTAAAACTCAGAAAAAAAGTAAACGTATCAATCATGTAGGTATGGTGGTTGCTGTTGAAAATGATGAGATAAAATTTATTCATTCCTCTTCTTCAAGAGGGGTTATTGTATCTTCTTTACGTGAAGGTTATTGGAATGCTGCTTTTATAAAAGCTACTCGTATATTATAATGCGCCAATTCAATTTTATTTCTATTAAGCTTAGTTTCTTTTTGATTATAGGCATCGTAATAGGTTTCTATTTTGAGCCTAATCTTAAACTTAGTTTTATAGTATTATCTATTCTGATACTATTTCTTGGTATTGCTCTTAAAAAACAAACGCGAAATGCTTTCCCGATATTCGGTATTATAGCATCATTAATAACACTGCTACTGGGGGTAATACTAACAGGGCTTTCCAATCCAAAAAATAAACCTTCAAACTATTCGCATCAACTAAAAAAGGCAAAGAACGACTGGTCTGTATGGGTTGTAAAAGTTGATGAAGTGCTAAAAACTTCTGCTTATACACAAAATTATATTGTAAAAGCCAAAAGCTTAAATAAAACCGAAGTAACCGGCAAACTTTTATTACGCATCTCTAGAGACTCCCTAGATAATACATTACTAGTTGATGATGAAATTATCTTTTCTGCTACTGCTAAAACCATTAGCAAAGCTTTAAACCCGCATCAATTTAATTATCGAGATTATTTAAAAAAAAGAGGGATTAATCATTATTTACAAACCACTACTAACACACTTATAAAAAAATCAAATCCAACTAAAACGGTATTTGGCTATGCGGCAAATTATAGGCAAACCTTAATCAAAAAACTTAAAAAGAAAAACTTTGGCATAGAAGAGCTTGGTGTAATACAGGCACTACTCTTAGGGCAACGTAACCAAATATCTGAACAGACTTACGATGACTATAAAAATGCTGGCGCAGTTCATATTCTTGCAGTTTCTGGTTTACATATTGGTATTCTTTTGCTTTTGCTACAATTTCTTTTAAAACCCCTTGAATTTTTACCAAAAGGCAAAACCATAAAACTTATAGTAATTATTGCCTTATTGTGGGCATTTGCATTTATCGCAGGACTATCTGCTTCTATTGTAAGGGCAGTAACCATGTTTTGTTTTGTTGCTTATGCTATGTATTTAAATAGGCCAACAAACACCTTTAATGTTATAGCTTTATCGCTGTTTTTTATACTGCTGATAAAACCCTTATTTCTTTTTCAGGTTGGATTTCAAATGAGTTATTTGGCTGTAATTGCTATTGTATGGATATATCCCAAACTGCAACAATTCTGGTATCCAAAGCACATCCTATTACGTAAAGCTTGGCAATTAGTAACCGTGAGTGGAGCGGCACAATTAGGAGTACTCCCTATTAGTCTCTTTTATTTTCACCAATTTCCATCGCTTTTCTTTATTTCTAATTTAATTGTAATTCCGTTTATGGCTATTATTCTTGGCACAGGGATTCTTGTATTATTGCTGGCTAGTTTAAATAGTTTACCTGACTTACTGGTAGTATCCTATAATTTTTTAATTAATTGTATGAATACTATAATTGCATTTGTAGGCAGACAAGAAGCCTTTGTATTTAAAGCTATTTCATTTGATGCCGTTCAACTAGTTATAGGATATGCGCTTGTAATTGGGCTCGTGGTTACGCTATCTAGACCTAGGTTTAAAAATCTAGTTTTCTTTATAGTTGGCATTATTACTTTTCAAGGATGGGTGTTATTTAAAACCTTTAATACTTCTTCTAAATCGGAATTATTACTTTCTCATGAAGTTGCGAATACTATGCTTTTAAAACAAGAAGGAAACCATTTAACCGTTTATGGAAAAACTACAGGCTATTCTGAAAGCCTTATTAATGATTATGTGACCGCCGAACGTATTGACAAAATAAAGCTTGCTACTTTAAAAAACAGCTACACTATAAACACTTCTAAGCTAATACTTATAGATAGTCTAGGCATACAGCCTAATACTAAGGTTGATTATTTAGTTTTAACCCAATCCCCTAAGGTCAATTTAGAACGGCTCTTAGATGCCTTGCAACCTAAAATTGTTATTGCAGACGGTAGTAATTACAAAAGTTATATTGCACGCTGGAAAAATAGTTGCTCAAAAAGAAAACTCCCCTTTCACTATACTGGTGAAAAGGGAGCTTATTATTTTCAATAGTTTTATTTTAATGTACTTTCCCCATTAACTTTTTAATTAATGGCGAAGCGAGTAATACTAATATACCAGCTCCTAAAGAATATTTAGCGATTAGCATAAATCCATCTGTATAAACAGTCAAAGTATCAAAACCACCTACATTAGCATCTGTACTTTCTATTGCTAATTGTTTTCCTATAAAACCTACTACTTGAAAAGCAAATGCAGAAGATAAAAACCAAACGCCCATCATAAATGCTACAATACGTTTTGGTGATAAGTCTGTAATCTTAGACAAGCCTACTGGTGACATAAATAATTCTCCAACCGACAATAAGAAATACATTAAAAGTAGGTATGCAAAAGGAACTAAACCATTATCGTTTGCGCTTGCTCCACTAATCGCTAGGATATAAAAACTAATCCCCGCAAAAAGAAGTCCTAAACCAAATTTGTATGGTGTTCTTGGGTTTTTACCACTTTTAGACAAACGTGTCCACATCATAGAAATAGGAATTGCTAAGATGATAATCCACATAGAATTGAGCGAATTAGTTTGTGCTGCAGTCATAATACCATCTAGAGCTACATTCCTTGATGCAAATAGTGTAATTACACTACCCGAAAGCTCATGAAAGCCCCAAAAAATAGTCATGAAAAAAGTAATTAATACAGCTACAAAAAGTTTTTTTCGTTCATCTAATGTAGCCTTAAACATAATGTATGCTAAATAACCTACTACTGCTATACCTATAAAATAGAAAAGAAGATTTACAATATTTGTCTCTCCTAAAAGCGACCCTTCTGCTCCTAAAGCCTTATACGATTGTAATAAATAAGATATTAAAGGAGCGGATAAAACAGCTAATATTGGTACCAAAACTCCTTGTTTAATACCCGCAAAAGTTTTGTCTATATTTCCATTATCTGGTGGCAGACCTCTATCCCCAAAAACACCTTTTTTAATTCCGCTATAGAAAAATATAAGTCCAGTTAACATTCCTATTCCAGCTAATCCAAAACCGTAATGCCATCCATATTTTGCTGCTAACCAACCACAAAGTAAAGGGGCTATCCATCCCCCAATGTTAATACCCATATAGAAAATGGTAAAACCAGAATCTTTTTTAGGATCTCCATCTTTATATAAAGTACCTACGAAAGTAGAAATATTGGGTTTAAAAAATCCATTACCAACAATAATAAAGGAGAGTGCTAAAAAGAAGGCAATATCATTTTCTATCGCTAAAACAAAATGTCCAACAGCCATTAGAATACCGCCTAAGAAAATAGACTTTCGCATTCCTAAAATAGAATCAGAAATTTTACCTCCAATTACTGTTGATGCATACACTAGAGACCCATATGCAGCATAAACTGCAGCAGTGGCATAATCTCTTTCTGCTAAAGCCTTAAAAATAACATTGACCATGTAAAGGGTCAATAATGCTCTCATTCCATAGAAGCTAAAGCGCTCCCATAATTCTGCAAAAAACAAATAAAACAATCCTTGTGGATGCCCTAATATTTCCTTTTCACTTTCTGGTTTAACTACTTCTGACATATTAAATTTGGTTTGGTTATTATTACTATCCTTTTATTTCTTCTGACATTATTGCTTCTTTTTTCTTTGGTCTATCCCTAAGGTTTTTATGAGCAAACTCTGTCATTTTTCTATACAAATGATTTCTAGTGTTCCCTCCAAAAATACCATGATTTCTATCTGGATATATAGACCACTCAAAATCTTTATCTGCTTGTATTAAAGCCTCTATCATTCGCATAGAATTTTGTACGTGTACATTATCATCGCCAGAACCATGTACCAGCAAATAGTCTCCTTCTAAAAGCTCTGGGTAATTAAATGGTGAGTTATCATCATAACCACTTGCATTTTCTTGTGGTGTTTTCATATAACGTTCTGTATAGATGGTATCATAAAAACGCCAGCTTGTTACTGGCGCTACGGCAATAGCCATTTCAAAAGTATCACTACCTTTTAAAAGTGCATTAGTAGACATAAAGCCACCATAGCTCCAGCCCCAAATACCTGTTCTATCTTCATCTATATAAGGTAGCTCACTTAATTTTTTAGCTGCTGCTATTTGGTCTTCAACTTCATACTTACCTAATTCTAATTGCGTTACTTTTTTAAAGTCTCTGCCTTTAAGTCCTGTCCCTCTTCCATCTACACAGGCAATAATATAACCTTCAGATGCTAACATCTGATACCAATAGTCATTAGAACCATTCCATCTATTTGCAACTTGCTGAGAGCCTGGTCCACTATATTGATACATTAAAAGTGGATATTCTTTATTGGGGTCAAAATCTGAAGGCTTTATCATCCACATATTTAAATCATTGCCATTAATAGCAATAGTAGAAAACTCTTTTACACTGGTATCGTAGGTTTCTAATTTAGCAGCTAGCGCATTATTATTCTTAATTTCTTTAACCACTTTACCATTTAAGGCTTCTTGTAAAGTATATTTTGGTGGTGTAGTAGCATTAGAAAATGTATTTATAAAATAGGTATAAGCAGCACTAAAAGCAGCAGAATTTGTTCCTTTCTCAGTAGTTAATCTTCTTTTATCATCCCCCGCAGTAGAAATACTATATACATCTCTATTGATAGAACCATTTTCTACAGATTGATAGTAAACTCTATCTTCATTTTGGTCATAACCATAGTAATTAGTAACCTCCCAAGGGCCTTTTGTTACTTGATTTATTAATGCCCCATCTTCACTATGTAAATAAATATGATTGTATCCATCCTTTTCACTTGTCCAAATAAAACTATCATCTGCTAAAAAAGTTAAGTTATCTGTAACATCTACATAAGCATCGTCTTTTTCTTCTAATAGCGTAGACACCTTATTATTCTTAGAATTTACCTGGTGTAATTTTAAATGATTTTGATGACGATTTATGGTTTGAACACTTAAATAATTTGGGTTGTTCATCCATTTAATTCTTGGTATGTAATAGGCTTCTCCCAAATCAACATTAGAAACTTTGCTTTTAGTAACATCATACATATGTAAACTTACTATAGCATTAGCTTCACCTGCTTTTGGGTACTTAAACTGATGTTGCGTTTGATACAAATCTCTGCCGTAAACATCCATTGAAAAATGAGGCACATTAGTTTCATCAAAACGTAAAAAAGCAATTTTAGTTCCGTTACTATTCCATTCATAAGCTTGCACAAAAGCAAATTCTTCTTCGTAAACCCAATCTGTAACACCATTAATAATACTTCCTTTTTTACCGTCTGTAGTAATTTGCTTAGTGGCATTTGTCTTTAAGTCTTTAACATAAATGTTATTATCATGCACATAAGCAACTTTAGAACCCTCTGGTGAAAGTTCTGGCTCTTGTATTTTTTGTTCGGCAATTTTTGTTAAAGATTTAGTCGCAATATCGTATACATAATATATCCCTAATCTAGAACGTCTAAAAACAGGTTCTACTTCTGTGGCTAGAATAAGTTTAGACTCATCGGCACTAAACGCATACGAACTAAAGGGTGGAATATCAACAGATGAAGATACAATAGTACTTACTTTCTTTTGTGTTTTATAGTCGTACTTATCTATACTTCTAGTACCTGTAGCTCTATTAAAATTAAGAACTGTATACTGTGTGCCATTCTTCATGGAACGTAACACATCTAAGCCTTCTGTTCTAAAACTACCTCCCCATATTTCTTCTAAAGAAATTTTCTTTTTTTGCGATATAACAATCGTTGTAAATAATAAGAATATGATAAACGGATAATTAAATTTTCTCATGTTTCTGAAAAATTGATTAAAAACCATCAAGTTTACTAATAATTTATCTAAAAAATAAACTTTGATTCACAATTGTATCTTAAGAATAAGAACACAATGCCTAATCTATTATCTTTGAAATTTAAGTAGTACTATGCAAACTCCAGTAGAAGGATTTTCAAAATTTACAAAAGAAGAGAAAATAGATTGGGTGGCCAATAATTATACTGCTCATCCTGAGGAAACTAAAAAGCTATTATCTACCTATTGGAACTCTGATGCTAAACTACAACAGTTACACGACGAGTTTATAGAAAACTCCCTCTCTAACTATTACTTACCATTTGCGGTTGCGCCCAATTTCTTAGTAAATAATAAGCTCTATGCATTACCTATGGTAATAGAAGAAAGCTCTGTTGTTGCCGCCGCTAGTAAATCTGCTAAATTTTGGCTAAACAAAGGAGGCTTTAAAACTACAGTCTTAAATACAGAGAAAGTAGGTCAAGTACATTTTATGTACTATGGAGATTCTAAAAAATTACAGGCCTTTTTTAAAGAAGTAAAGCCTCGCTTTTTTGAGGAAGCAAAGTCCATAACAAAAAGTATGGAAAAAAGAGGCGGGGGAATTAATGATATTGAATTAAGGGATATTAGCGATAAACTCTCTGGCTACTACCAATTACACTGCACTTTTGAAACTGTTGATGCCATGGGGGCTAATTTTATCAATTCGTGTTTAGAACAATTTGCTAAAACACTTCAAAACCAGGCGCACAGTTTTAGTCTGTTTTCTGATAAAGAAAAAGAAATTGAAGTAGTCATGAGTATTTTAAGCAACTATGTTCCCAATTGCTTGGTAAAGGCAGAAGTTAGTTGCCCTATAACTGATAAAGCAAGCCCTACTTCTGTTTCTATGCAGTTTGCTAAAATGCTACTACAGGCTGTAAATATTGCAAAAGTAGAGACTTATAGAGCTGTTACGCATAACAAAGGTATTATGAACGGTGTTGATGCTCTTATTTTAGCAACGGGTAATGACTTTAGAGCAGTAGAAGCGGGTGTACATGCTTACGCATCAAAAAGTGGATCTTATTCTAGTTTAACACATGCAGAGATTAAAAATGATGTTTTTAAATTTTGGATTGAAATACCACTCGCTTTAGGTACCGTAGGCGGATTAACTTCTTTACACCCTATGGTTAAAACCTCGCTAGAGATTCTTAACCAACCCTCAGCAAAAGAATTAATGCAGCTTGTTGCTGTTGCTGGTTTATCACAGAATTTTGCAGCACTTCGTTCACTTGTAACAACAGGCATTCAAAAAGGGCATATGAAAATGCATCTTATGAATATGCTAAATCAGCTTGAAGCTACTAAAGAAGAAAAGACTGCACTTATAACATACTTTAAAGATAAAACCGTTAGTAATGCTTCGGTTAAAGAAGCTTTAGAACAAATTCGCAACTAATGCCAAAAGTCTTTTACAGCAATGGCAAATTATTACTCACTGGAGAATACGCCATACTTGATGGTGCAAAAGGCCTTGCTGTACCTACAAAATTTGGGCAGTCACTAGAAATAGCTTCCAATAAAGAGGCGATACTATCTTGGAAAAGTATTGATTATCTTGGTGAGACGTGGTTTTCTGCCAAATTTAATCCAAAAGATGTTTCGCTTTATAGTTCTTCTGATGCCACAATTGCAACTACCTTACAGCAAATATTACTAGGAGCAAAAAAGCTAAACTCAAAATTTTTAAATGAAGAATTAGGGATAGCAGTAGAGACAAAGCTTACTTTTCCTAGAAATTGGGGTCTAGGCACTTCTTCTACCTTAATAAATAATATTGCTCAATGGGCACAAGTAAATGCACACCAACTATTATGGAATTCTTTTGGAGGGAGTGGTTATGATATCTCTTGTGCGCAATATAATACCCCCATCATTTATCGGATTGAAAACAAACTCCCTAAAGTAGACCCAATACACTTTAACCCAAAGTTTAAAGATCAAATTTATTTTGTCCATTTAAACCATAAACAAAATAGTAAAACTGCTATAACTAACTACCGTAGTAAAGTCTTTGATACTAAAAAACTGATTCTTGAAATAAATAAAATTACTACAGCTATTGTCGATGCAAAAAACCTATTGGAATTTGAAACCCTAATAGAAAAACACGAAGCTACTTTAGCTAAAATTCTAGAAGTACCCCCAATAAAAGAAAAGCTGTTTTCTGATTATTTTGGTAGCATTAAAAGTCTTGGCGGATGGGGAGGCGATTTTATAATGGCGACTGGAAACGAAAAAACCCCTGAATATTTTAAATCCAAGGGTTTTGATACTATTCTAAATTTTAAAGAAATGCTACTTTAACTTCTAGTAAAAAGTTGCTCTTTTATCTTCTATATCAGCACCTTCTTTTAATGCATTATAAACAGCGCTATTAACAGCATTGGTATTTGATGTTGTTAGCGTTTTAGCGAAAGTGCTAAAGTTCTGAATTTCAGCAGCAGGAGTCTTCTTAGTTACTTTAAGCATAAATACGCCTGTTTCACCTTGTAACAAGCCAGAAGAATTACCTTCTTCTAAACCAAACGCACTACCAACAACTAAAGGCTCTCTACCAGCCCCAGGAATTGTAGGCGATTTAACTGTTAATGCAGATGCATTAGAAACTGTAACATTATTGGCTGATGCTAAATCTGCTAATGACTTTCCTTTATTAGCTGCTATAATTTGAGCTGCTTTACGGTCTTTTCTAATTTTTGGAAGTGCCGTTGCAGAAGCATCTTCTGAGGCCATTAGCCCTTCTTTATATTTTTTAGTGAGCTGTACAACTACGTATCCACCAGCCGTATCAAATCTTTTAATTTCACCTACTTCTGTATCACTATTAAAAGCCCATTGTACAACAGCACGCTGAGAACTTAAACCTGGAAGGTTTTCATCCATCTCCTTAATTTTATTTACAGGTCTAACGGAGTAGTTACTTTCTTTAGCAATATCAGAAAAATCATTAGCCTCTGCATCAATAGAAGCCATCTCAAATTTTGTTGCATCTGTAAACAAAGTGTTTACAGTTTCTTCTGATGCTTCTATTTCTCTAGATAAAGTAGCTACTTTAACAATATCTTCCTTATCATCTACTTTAATAATATGATATCCAAATTCTGTTTCCACCAAACCTATTGTACCAACTTTATTTGCAAAGCAAAAGTCATTAAATTTATCGGTCATAACACCTTCTTGAAAATATCCTAAATCGCCCCCTTTTGAGGCAGAAGGACCATCTGAATTATCTCTTGCTAAATTTGTGAAAACCGCATCTTTCTTTTTTGCTTCGGCTAAAATCTTTTTTGCTTCGGCTTCGGCTTCCTTTTTTGTTCTTTTTATTTCTGGGTTAGCCCTTTCTGCTCCTTCGTAAACTATTAGTATATGACTAGCCTTTACACTACCATTAGGTTTTCTAGCCATCATCTTAGCAATTTTAAAAGAATCACCATCTCTGTATGGTCCGTATATAGCTCCTTTTGATAGTGCCATTATAGAATCTGCAGCAACGGCAGGTAATTCTTTTTTAGCTCTAAAAATAGTATCGTATTTAGAATCTGAGTTACGGTCTAAAAAAGCTGCCATATCTGTAGCATTTGTAAAACCAGCAATAGTATCATTCTTGTCTGTTGAAGCATTATATTCCACGCTATCTCCCAACAAAGCAAGTAAACCGTTCTTAACGGCGGTCTCATCATTTAAAGAAGGTTTTTCTTCAAAAAAGACAAAACGGATATCTCTAGCTTTATCTTGCTTAAAGTCCTCTTTATGTTCTTTTACATAAGCTTCTATTTCCTTTTTAGTAACTATAATTGTACTGTCTGCAATAGAAGTATAAGGCACTCTTACGTATTGTATGTCTACTTTGTTATTAGCTAAATTATAATCAAACTTACCTTCGTTTAGCGTTGCACCAGAACCCGCTTTTATAAAATTAAAATACATCTGCTCTTTTGCAGCCTGCATAATGTTTTTCTCATCTTGTAACCAAGCATCATAACGTAATGGGTCATTTACTTTCCAATCTGCAATAGCGCTTTTAAAAACTGCTCCGTTAAATATTCCATTTTCATCTTGAAAATCAGGAATCTGAGCGTAACCCGGTGAATTTTTAACGTATTCTACTATTTGATCACTTTCAATAGCTATCCCTAAATCTTCAAATTGTTGGTTTAATATTGCATTACGTACTTCTTGGTCATAAACAGTATTCACCAATTGCGTAGAAGATAAATTAGAACCATAACGTCTTGAAGCCTGCTCTACTTTTTGTCTAAAAACATCAATAGACAAATCTTCTCCATTAACCTCTGCTACAGAAGACCCTATTTTTACACCGCTATCATTAGCTGTAAATATTCCTGATATTACAAAAGCGAACAATGCCAGTCCAATAATTAAAATAAGTACTGTAGTTCGTTTTCTTATATTTCCTAAAATTGCCATATTTTCTTTTGTTGTTAATCGCTAAGCTCTTTTTAAGCTCTAAAATGAGGGGGCAAAAATACCATTTTCTTTTCAAAAAAGAAAGTCAAAAAACACTTGACAATTGCTTGTATACATAGTAGCCGCAATTTATTACTCCTCTTCTAAAATTTGAACCGTTACTAAATCTATTTTAGTACTCGATACTTCAATAATATTAAAAAGAAAATTATCTATCTTAATTTCTGTCCCTAGTTCTGGTATCTCACCTGTTTCGTTCATTATAAATCCACCTAAAGTTTCATATTCATCACTCTCTGGAAGCCCTATTCTATAATTCTCATTTATATAATCTACCTCAACACGTGCAGAAAATTTGTACAGCTTATCCCCCAAGGTTTCTTCTATTAAATCTGTAGTATCGTGCTCATCTTCTATTTCACCAAAAAGTTCTTCTACAATATCTTCTATTGTCATTAAACCCGCAGTACCGCCATATTCATCTAGAACTACAGCAATACTCTTTCTACGTTTGGTTAATACATCTAGTATTTCATGTATTAACATAGTTTCTGGTACAAACTCAACGGGCAGTAAAATACTTTTTATGGTTTTTGGTTTTTTAAAAAGTTCGTATGAATGCACATAGCCTATTATCTCATCAATAGATTCTTTATAAACCAAAATTTTTGAATAGCCTGTTTCTATAAATTGTTTATTTAAATTCTTAGGCGTTTCATGTAATTCTACAGCTGTAATCTCTGTTCGTGGCACCATTACCTCTCTAGCCTTAACTTCTGAAAATTCTAATGCATTTTGAAATAATTGTATTTCAGAGTCTATTTCATCTTCTTCCTCTACAGATTCCATCTGTTCTGTAATATAATCTCCTAACTCTAATTTAGAAAAAGCAAGTTGCACCTCATCGCCAGCAGTTCTAAAAAAAGTTTTCAAAATAAAATCTGATACTTTTATAACAAAGCCAGAAATAAAGTAAAAAATTAAATAAAAAAAGTAGGCAGGTACCGCCAATACTTTTAAAAGTGTATTTGAATATATCTGAAAAATTACTTTAGGCAAAAACTCGGCAGTTAATAAAATAATAAGCGTAGAAATTACAGTTTGCGTTAGCAAATTAAAGTCGGTTAAAAGTAGTGTTACAATATTAGACGCCGATGGCAAAAAGGTGCGAAACCAATCTAATAACAAATCGCCCATAAAAAAACCATAGATTACAAGAGCTATATTGTTACCTATAAGCATAGTAGCAATAAACTTAGAAGGCTTTTCTGTTAACCATGTTAATATCTTGGCAAGAAAACCCTCTTGTTTTTTTTCTATTTCTATATGGATTCTATTGGCAGAAATAAATGCAATCTCCATCCCCGAAAAAAAAGCAGAGAAAACTAAAGAAATAATAATAATTAAAATGGTGGTACTCAATATCTAATTTTGATTTTCACTTTTACGTGCCTCAAACTTTTTCTGATAGTGTCTTCTAAAAAAGAAATTAAACCCTGTTACAAGGGCTAAAAAAATAAATATATACGCTCTATTACGGTCTGTTCCCCATAAATTAAACACCATAAAAACAGATAAAATAGAAATTATTAAATTGATATATATCGTGTATTTTAAAAATCTTTTCATATTACTCTTCTTCTGAAATGGTCACAAGACCATAGGTTTTATGTGCATTAAACAATGTAAAATCACGATTAAAGTCCATTCCTTCTCCATTCATTATCGTTCCATCTTCTGGATTAGTATATACAAAAGCCTTTTCTGTAAAAATCCAATTATCGCTTCTATTCCAATACAATTGGGGAGTCTCCAATTTTTTTCCATCATGACTTTCTAGTATCACATTGCCTTGTAAATCTATCACATTTGTATCAGAATATATAATTCCGTAATCTGCTTTTATAACGCTTTTCTTATTGTCATCATCATAAAAGTCTACTTGTAAGCCTTCTGGAAAGATTCGGTGCTTAAACGAAAGATTCTCGTAATCCTCATTTAAAGGGCTTTTTAAAACTGCAATAACTCTAGTTCTCGAAGAGTCTTTGTTCGATAATTCTTTTATGGTTTCTGAATAGGTTAGTGTAAAATTCTTGGCAATCCCTTGAGGGTAAATAGTAGCCGTTGCTTCTTCGCCAACCCTTTTATAATTGTCTTTACATGCTATAAAAAGTATTGCCACGGTAAAAACCGTGGCAATACTTTTTATTATATTTTTAAAAGGGTTTGACACTCCTTATAAATTTGGCACTTTTACGCTACCACCTACCCAACAATCAAAAGTTACTGTTTTACCAGCCATACTATTATTAAAAATCATAGTCTTGTCTGGCGCTTTTGCTCTGTAAGAAGCTGCTGCTTTTTTAGCTCTACCACTTATAGAAGGGTCTACTCTTGCAGCTTTATTTGCCAACTCTGCTGCTTTCCAATAGATAGCACGCTTTTCAAAAGCAGTTGAACCACAAGAATTTGCGCTAGATTGATATAAACTAGCTATAAGTAAATATGCTTTACCATTAGACGCATTTGCGTTAATTGCTTTTTGTGCATAATTTCT
>CAZLUS010000028.1:0-22226 GCA_964562775.1 uncultured Flavobacteriaceae bacterium
TAACACTCCCTCGCCCACACCATGTATAAACACTACTTTTTGAATCCGTTTTCGTATGGCGAACTCTAATTGTCTTTTTGCGGTTTCTAATTGCAGATTAAGCATATCAAAATTATTCATCCCCCTAGTTGTATTAGTTAACTGATGAATATGCAAGTCTACCTCCATTTTAGGAGCATTACGGTCTTTGGATTTAATTCTTACTTTTTTCCTTTCTTTAGCCTGATGCTTTTCTTTTTTAATTTTAGCTATGTCATAGTTACTAACATCTATTTTACCTTCAATTTTAACCAATTGCGATGGTTCATACTCCATCTCAAAACCATCTTCTGTTTCTATTTGCACCATAGCATCTTTTAACCCAATAACAAAACCTTTAATAGCTTCGTCTAGAACCTCAACTTTATCTCTAATCCTTAATGTATTCATACTAATTTGAAAAAAAATCCTTTTTTGGATAATTCTATATCAAAAATAATAGTATTTTAATCGCGTATAACATTATTTTAAATGGGTAATAAGCTAGTAATTCACTTTTTAGCACTTAAAGACTATATGCTTCCTTGTCTAAACAAACAATTATTTGGTGTAGATTGCCCAGGTTGTGGCTTACAGCGCTCTGTTTTACTGCTTTTTAATGGTGAATTTGTAGCTGCTTTTCAAATGTATCCAGCTATTTATACACTTATCCCCTTAGCTTTAACCTTAATCCTAAATAAAATTTTCACATTAAGATATGGTTACCAATTTATTATTGGTTTAAGTATCACAAGTGTAGCTCTTATATTAATCAACTTTATCTTTAAATTAACACACTAAATAATCAATTATGGAACAACAAAAATTACCAAACTCAACGCTTATACTAGTCTTCGGTATAGTATCAATAGTTACATGCTGTTGCTATGGTGTATTAGGTCTAATCTTCGCTATAGTTGCTTTGGTCTTAGCTGCTAAAGCTTCTAAAGTCTACAATGAAAATCCAGACTTATATACTGGTTATAATAATGTAAAAACAGGGCGTATACTTGCAATTATAGGTATTATATTAAATATTTTATTCATAGCATACATAGCTTGGATTTATATAACATTTGGTTGGGAAGCTATGCAAGATCCTGAAGCTTTACAAGAAGCTATTGAAGAAATGTTCGGCTAAAAAATTTATTATTTAAAGGCTTAAAGGCAATGAAAAACTAAATTCATTGCCTTTATATTTCATAATTAAAAAAGCAACTAACTTTTAAGATGAACGACCAAGAACAAAACAAAAAAGAAAATCAAACCATCATTATAAATCAACAAACCAAGAGTTCTAACTCTGCGGGTATTGCTGGTTTAATTTTGTCCGTTATAAGTTGGTTTCTATTTTGTTTCCCAATAATGGGTTCTATCATTTGGCTTTTGGGGGCTGTTTTCTCAATAATAGGCTTGTTTAAAAGACCTCGAGGAGCTGCAATAGCAGGTGTGATTATTTCTTTTATAGGTCTTATAATTCTAATTTTTGTTATAGCAGGAATTTTTGGTTTGGCATCATTGTCAGATTCATTCCCTAGCACATTAGAATAAGATATTAATTAGCTACTTCGCTAATAAACTTTAAGCGGTATAAACGTAATTCTTCTTCTTCATAATCACCATCAAATTCTTCAATAGCATCATCAATAGAATCTGATTCTGCTTCTAAAAAATATTCATTTATTTCTTCTTGTTGGTCTTCATCTAAAACTTCATCTACCCAATAGCTCAAATTTAATTTTGTTCCGCTAAAAACAATTTGTTCCATTTCTTTAAAAAGCTCTGGTAATGCTAAACCTTTTGCTGCAGCAATATCATCAAGAGGAAGTTTTCTATCTACATTTTGAATGATATATAATTTTAAACCTGAATTAGCTCCAGTACTTTTAACTACTAAATCATCTGGTCTTGTAATATCATTCTCATCAACATAAGTCTTTATTAGCGAAATAAAAGGTTTGCCATACTTCTTTGCTTTACCTTCACCTACGCCGTGAATATTTAGTAATTCTTCAAAAGAAATAGGATATTTTAATACCATATCATCTAAAGAAGGGTCTTGAAAAACCACAAAAGGTGGTACCCCATGCTTATCTGCTTCTTTCTTACGTAAATCTTTTAATAGCCTTAATAAGTTTTCATCTGCAGCAGCTCCACTAGATTTAGAGGCAGTAACAATTGCATCGTTATTCTCTTTACTATACACATGGTCTTTGGTCATTAAAAAAGAGGAAGGACTTTTTAAAAATTCTTTCCCTGCATCAGTAATATGTAATACCCCATATTGTTCAATTTCTTTTTTAAGAAATCCCGCGACCAAAACTTGGCGTGTTAATGCCATCCAATAATTCTCATCATTATTAGCTCCACAACCAAAAAAATCTTTTTCATTAGTCTTATGTGATGTGATTAGCGCATTAGTCTTACCCACTAAAGTTTTTACAATCTCTTTACTTTTAAACTTTTCAAACGTGCCAGTAACAACTTTAAGTAATTTTATGACTTCGTCTTTTGCTTCTTCCTTCTTTTTTGGATTACGGGTGTTATCATCCATATCTGCACCATCCCCATTTTCACCATCAAACTCTTCTCCAAAATAATGAAGAATAAATTTTCTTCGTGACATAGAGGTCTCTGCATAGGCAACAATCTCTTGTAGTAAAGCATTACCAATTTCTTGTTCGGCAACTGGTTTTCCAGACATAAATTTTTCTAGCTTCTCTACGTCTTTATATGAATAGAAAGCTAAACAATGTCCTTCTCCTCCATCACGACCAGCTCTTCCTGTTTCTTGATAATAACTCTCTATACTCTTAGGGATGTCATGATGTATTACAAAACGTACATCTGGCTTGTCTATACCCATACCAAATGCAATGGTAGCCACCACAACATCAACATCTTCCATTAAGAACATGTCTTGGTATTTAGAGCGTGTTTTACTATCAAAACCTGCATGATAAGGAACTGCACTTACTCCGTTTACTTGCAGGGTCTGAGCCAATTCTTCTACGCGTTTTCTACTTAAACAATATACAATCCCAGACTTACCCTGGTTTTGTTTTACAAAACGTATAATATCTGCATCTACATTGTCTGTTTTTGGGCGGACCTCATAAAACAAATTAGGCCTATTAAAAGATGCTTTAAAAACTTTTGCATCTACCATCCCTAAGTTCTTAATAATATCTTCTTGCACTTTAGGGGTTGCAGTTGCTGTTAATCCAATTATAGGAATATTTTCACCTAGCCTATTTATTATACTTTTAAGATTGCGGTATTCTGGTCTAAAATCATGACCCCATTCAGAAATACAATGTGCTTCATCTACTGCTACAAAAGATAATGTAACCGTGCTAAGAAATTCTGCATATTCTGTTTTAGTTAAAGATTCTGGAGCTACATAGAGTAATTTGGTTATACCTCCTTTTATATCTTCCATTACTTGTTTTACCTCTGTCTTGTTTAGAGAAGAGTTTAGAACATGAGCAATACCATGCTCAGACGAGACACCACGTATGGCATCTACTTGGTTTTTCATTAGTGCAATTAAAGGAGAAACAACAATTGCAGTGCCTTCTTGCATTAAAGCTGGCAATTGATAACATAAGGATTTTCCACCGCCAGTGGGCATAATTACAAATGTATCTTTTTGTTCAAGAACATTTTTAATTACCTGTTCTTGAAGACCTTTAAATTTAGAAAAACCAAAATGTTTTTTTAAAGATGTATGTAAATCTAATGTTGTAAGACTCATTACGAGGGTTCCAATATTTGTTAAATCGACTTGGTATAATTAAGGAATTACCAAGCTGTTTATTTTTAATTATTTTGAAATAGAGGGCACAATTACCGCTACTTCTCGATTTATAAAATATAGTTTGTTTAATTTTGTGTTATTAAAGATAATACAATCTTTAATAATATAAATAGATAAGCCTAATAATATCTTGAAAAACGAAAAATCAATTTTATCGATTGCCAAAAGAACTATTAAAAATGAGGCTGATGCAATCAAAAATATGATGCAACATCTAGATGCTAACTTTGAAAATACGGTTAAATCTATTCTAGAATCTAAAGGAAGAGTAATAATTTCTGGTGTTGGCAAAAGTGCTATTATAGCAACTAAAATTTCTGCTACTTTAAACTCTACAGGCACCCCTGCTATTTTTATGCATGCTGCAGATGCTATTCATGGCGATTTAGGCACTGTACTAAAGGACGATGTTGTGATATGTATTTCTAAAAGTGGTAACACTGAAGAAATAAAAATGTTAATTCCACTTATAAAAAGAGGAAAAAACACCTTAGTTGGTATTACTGGAAACAAAGAATCTTTACTAGCTAAACAAGCAGATTTTGTGTTAAATACGTTTATTGAAAAAGAAGCCTGCCCCAATAACTTAGCACCTACCACTAGTACAACTGCGCAATTGGTTATGGGTGATGCCTTAGCAATAGCGCTTTTAGAATTAAGAGGTTTTAGCAGTTCTGATTTTGCCAAATACCATCCAGGAGGAGCTTTAGGTAAAAAATTATATTTAAGGGTAGATGATATTGTAAGTACTAACCTTAAACCAGAAGTCACCATTAATGCCGACGTAAAAAGTGTTATTGTTGAAATTTCTGAAAAAATGTTAGGCGTAACCGCAGTAACAGAAAATGAGAAGCTTGTTGGTGTAGTAACTGATGGTGATATTAGAAGAATGTTAAATAAGCATGAGAATATTTCTGGCTTACAGGCAAAAGATATAATGACATCCAACCCAAAGACCATAGCATCAGACACCTTAGCTGTTGAGGCTTTAGAGCTTATGCAAGATATAGGAATTTCTCAACTTTTAGTAGTAAAAGATGGTGTCTATATTGGTGTAATACATCTTCATAACCTCATAAAAGAAGGCATCTTATAATGGCAAAAGCAGCTAAAAATTCTGATGAAATGTCTTTTTTAGACCATTTAGAAGAGCTGCGTTGGCATTTAATACGTGCAACCATAGCAATTGTTTTAATTGGTAGTCTTGCATTCTTAATGAAAGATTTCATTTTTGACACGGTGATTTTCGGGCCTAAAAAAATGAACTTCCCAACCTATAGGTTCTTTTGTAACATAGCTACATTTTTTGGAATTACCTCAGAATTTTGCGCAGACAAATTGCCCTTCACCATTCAAAACAGAACAATGGCAGGTCAGTTTTCAGCACATATTTGGACTTCTATATGGGCAGGGTTTATTGTTGGATTTCCTTATGTTTTATGGGAATTATGGCGATTTATAAGTCCTGGTTTACGTGCAAATGAAAAAAAATATTCAAGAGGGTTTATTCTTGTAGCTTCTTTACTATTTTTTCTCGGAGTTTTATTTGGGTATTATATTGTTGCTCCGCTTTCTATAAATTTTTTAGGTACGTATCAAGTTAGTAAAGAAGTTACCAATGAAATTGATATTAGCTCTTTTATTGCAAATGTACGAGCATCAGTTATTGCCTGCGGAATTATGTTTGAGTTACCTATAATTATATTCTTTTTAACCAAAGTAGGTTTAGTCACGCCAGAAATACTAAAGAAATACAGAAAAATAGCCTTAGTAATTGTTTTAATTCTAGCGGCAGTTATAACACCTCCAGATGTAACTAGTCAAATAGTGGTTGCTATTCCTGTACTTATATTATATCAGGTAAGTATTTATATTTCTAAACTAGTTGTAAAAAAGGAAAAGAAAAAAGAAAAAGAGTTTAAAAATGCCAAATAAAGTAGAAGAATTCAATGCCTATAGAGCTAAAATGAATGATAAAATTTTAGCCGATAACAATAAAATTATTAAACGCATCTTTAATCTAGATACCAATGCATACAAGCCTGGTGCCTTAGATGTAAAAACGAAAGAATTACTAGGCTTAGTAGCTTCGGCCGTTTTGCGATGCGACGATTGTATAAACTATCATTTAGAAAGTGCTAAAGAAGAAGGTGCAAGTAAAGAAGAAGTTATGGAAACGCTAGGTATAGCAACACTTGTAGGCGGCACAATCGTTATTCCTCACCTAAGAAGAGCTTATGAATTTTGGGAAGAATTAGAAGCTCATAAGGCTTAAAAATATCACAAAGACCAATTTGCTACAACCGAATATGCTTAGATTTGATATAAGATGAAACTAAGAGCAGAAAATATAATGAAGGCCTATAGAGGTCGTAAGGTGGTTAAAGGTATTTCTTTAGAAGTTAATCAAGGAGAAATAGTTGGTCTTCTAGGACCTAATGGTGCTGGGAAAACCACTTCATTTTATATGATTGTAGGTCTTGTAAAACCAAATGGTGGCAATATCTATTTAGATGATATGGAAATCACCAATTTTCCAATGTACAAAAGAGCTCAAAATGGAATTGGTTATTTAGCTCAAGAAGCTTCTGTTTTTAGAAAGTTAAGTATCGAAAAAAATATATTGAGTGTGCTACAGACTACCAAGCTCTCTAAAAAAGAGCAGCACATGAAGATGGAATCTCTTATTGACGAGTTTAGTTTGGGACATATTCGTAAAAGTCGTGGTGACTTACTTTCTGGTGGTGAAAGAAGGCGTACAGAAATTGCTAGAGCTTTAGCCACAGACCCAAAATTTATCCTTCTTGACGAACCTTTTGCAGGAGTAGATCCTGTTGCAGTAGAAGACATACAGCGTATTGTTGCGCAACTTAAAAATAAAAATATCGGTATTTTAATTACCGATCATAATGTACAAGAAACACTTGCTATTACAGAGCGTTCCTACCTTATGTTTGAAGGAGGTATCTTAAAAGCAGGTATTCCAGAAGATTTAGCAGCAGACGAAATGGTACGTCAAGTTTATTTAGGTCAAAATTTTGAACTTAGGAAAAAGAAATTAGATTTTTAGGACTTTTTAAATTGCTTTTCAGCCAGCGATGCTAGAATATACAATGCTATTATCAAAGGTACAGCTAGGTACTTAACCGTTATAAGTAAGACCAAACTAAGCAGTAAAAACAAATACTTTATTCCATTTTCCTTAAAACTAGAATTACTAAGCTTAAAAGAGAATAGTTCTATTTTAGAATTAAGTAGATAGGCACTTAATAAGGTTAATCCAATTAAAAACCATTGATTTAAAATAATTTCATTTAAAACCATATTGTCTTGATACAATAAAATTAAAGGTAAAGACAAAATTAAAAGCGCATTTGCAGGCGTAGGCAATCCAATAAAAGAAGAAACTTGGTCCTCATCTATATTAAATTTAGCTAATCTATAAGCAGAAGATAAGGTTATAATAAAACCACTAAGTGCAATCAAATTTATTTCGGAATTAGCACCAAACATATCTAAATTCCATCCGCCAGATTGAGACATATTTAAAAGTTGATACATTACAATACCTGGCACCAAACCACTTGTAATCATATCTGCAAGAGAGTCTAATTGCAAACCAAGTTCGCTCTTAACATCTAATAAACGAGCCGCTAGACCATCAAAGAAATCGAAGAAAATCCCTAAAAAGACAAAAACAGCAGCAAATTCCAGCTTATTTAAAACCGCAAAAACGGTTGCAATACAGCCACAAAAAACATTAAGAAGTGTTATAAAATTGGGAATATGTTGCTTCATTTTTTTGCTCGATTTTCGTAAAAATAAGCTAAAAATCTATTTTTCTATTTGATAACTATTTCTAGTCTAGTTTTTATTTTAATATTTGTAGTTATGTTCCAAACTATGAAGCTTAAACTTATATTTATTTTTCTTTTTTCAATTGTGCTGCAAACTGGGTTTTCTCAAGTGCCACAACTTACTGAAAAAGCACAAATAAGTGTACTCACTTGTGCTACAGGAAATCAATTATTTTCTGCATTTGGGCATACAGCTATAAGGGTACAAGATGCTTCTTTAGGAATTGATGTAGTATACAACTATGGTACTTTTGACTTTGACAAACCTAATTTCTATTTAAATTTTGCTAGAGGTAAATTAATTTACTCCCTCTCTAGAAGAAGGTTTGAAAATTTTCTTTTTAATTATGAGCTAGAAAAACGCTGGGTTAAAGAACAAATTTTAGATGTAAGCGCGCTAGAAACCAATCAATTTTTTCAGTTTTTAGAGACCAATTACCTACCTGAAAATAGAGATTATCTCTATGATCCATTATTCAATAATTGCTCTTCTATAACTGGAGATATTCTTAAGAATGAATTTGAAGGAGAAATCGATTTTAAAGATACGCACTTAAAAAAACGCTATACTTTTAGAGAACTGGTACGGCAATATTTACCAACAAATTCTTGGGGAGCTTTTGGTATTAACTTAGCATTTGGTAATGTAACAGACCAAACTGCAACTGTTCGTCAACATATGTTCATGCCATATTATGCAATGGACCAATTAACCAATACTACTAAAGCAGGAAAACCATTAGTAAAACGAGAACGTACTATTTTAAACTACCCTGAAGAATCTGCTAATGATCCAAGTGCATTTTTAACGACGCCACTCTTTTGGTTTGTTTTTTTATTAGTCTTTATTATTATTATTACTTGGTTAGATTATCATCATAAAACATATAATAAATGGTTAGATTTTACATTATTTTTTATTTCTGGTTTATCAGGGCTTTTCATTTTACTTTTATGGCTGGCCACTGACCATATAGTGACCGAAAATAATTTTAACTTTCTATGGCTAATGCCCTTTAATCTTTTTGTTGCTTTTTCTTTTATATCAAAGAAAGGGCTACCAATTTGGCTACCTAAATATTTATGGTTTTCATTAGCCTGCATTGGTATTACTTTCATAATTTGGATATTGAAAATACAGCTGTTTTCGCCCTTAAACATTTTATTAATGTTCATACTAATACTTAGGCATATATTCTTACTAAAGAAGACCGCTTAACTTTTTAAAACACTTTTTTATGAATCTGCTAACCGTAGAGAATATTTCAAAATCATATGGCGAGCTAGTTCTATTCTCTAATATTTCTTTTGGGATAAATAAAGACCAAAAAATTGCTCTAATTGCTAAAAATGGAAGTGGCAAAACCTCCATTTTAAATATAATTTCTGGTAAAGATGCAGCTGAGAAGGGCTTAATAACAAATAGAAAGGGAATTAAAATTTCGTTTTTAGAACAAGAGCCCGATTTAAATCCAGACCTAACTATTGAAGAGACCATATTTGCATCTGGAAATGAAATATTAACGGTTATAGCAAATTACGATAAAGCTGTACAAAACTCAGAAGACCAAGACGCATACCAAAGTGCTTTTGAGGCAATGGAACGTCTTAACGCTTGGGATTTTGAAACACAATACAAACAAATTTTATTCAAACTAAATTTAAACCAACTGCATTTAAAAGTTGGAGTGCTATCTGGTGGACAAAAAAAACGCCTCGCGCTTGCCAACGCTCTAATTAATAAACCCGACTTATTAATCTTAGACGAACCTACAAACCATTTAGATTTAGAAATGATAGAATGGTTAGAGGAATTCTTTAAAAAAGAAAGTATCACCCTCTTTATGGTTACTCACGATCGATATTTTTTAGAGCGTGTATGTAATGAAATCATTGAATTAGATAACAACCAGCTATACAGTTATAAAGGCAACTATTCCTATTATCTAGAAAAAAGAGACGCTAGAATAGAACGTGAAGCCGTAGAAGAACACAAAAACAAACTTTTATTTAAGAAAGAATTAGACTGGATGCGCCGCCAGCCAAAGGCACGTACAACCAAGTCTAAATCTAGAATTGATGATTTTCATGAAATAAAATCAAAAGCTAGCAAGCGTAGGACAGACCACGAAGTACAATTAGAATTAAATATGGAGCGCTTAGGTAGCAAAATAGTTGAGCTTCATAAATTAAATAAAAACTACGCTGACAAAGTAATACTAGACAAGTTCGACTATAGCTTTACCAAAGGAGATCGCATTGGTATTATTGGTAAAAATGGTACTGGAAAATCTACTTTTCTCAATATTCTAACGGGTGCCGAATCTGTTAATTCTGGGAAGATTGTTATAGGAGACACCATCAAATTTGGATATTACACACAGAAAGGCATTCAACCTAAAGAAGGCCAAAAAGTTATTGAGGTTATAAGAGAATTTGGTGATTTTATTCCTTTAAAAAAAGGGCGTCAAATCTCTGCTCAGCAGCTTTTAGAACGTTTTTTATTCAATAGAAAAAAACAATATGATTTTGTAGAAAAACTTAGTGGTGGTGAACGTAAGCGTTTATACCTATGCACTGTGCTTATACAAAATCCTAATTTTTTAATCTTAGATGAGCCTACTAACGATTTAGATATTATTACACTTAACGTTCTAGAAAGTTTCCTCTTAGATTTCCCTGGTTGCTTAATTGTAGTATCGCATGACAGGTATTTTATGGATAAAATTGTTGATCATCTATTCGTTTTTAAAGGCAATGGGGTGATTGATAAATTTCCTGGTAATTATTCTGATTATAGAGCTTATGAAGGGAGTAAAACTATAGCATTAAGGGAGCAAAAAAGTACTGTTGAAAAAACTGAAAAGGCAAGCTGGAAAGTGAAAGATAATGCTAATAAGCTATCTTATAATGAGCAAAAAGAGTACAACAAACTAGAAAAAGAAATTCAAAAATTAGAGGAAGAAAAAGGAAAACTACAAGCCCTTTTTACAGATGAGAATCTCTCTGGAGACAAAATCAATTCCATTTCTATAGAACTAGGGGAACTAAATAATAGTATTGAAGAAAAAACAGAGCGCTGGTTTGAACTTGGATCAATACTAGAAGGCTAATGCTTATGCGTCTTTTTTTATATCTAAAATTTCTTTTAAAGTCTACAAATGAGCATGGGGTGCACTCCCCTTTTGTATTTAATTATATAACACAATGCTTATATAAAAAACCAAGAAAATCAAAAACTAAAACTTTAGACATACTACTTAAAAGTAGCTCTTATTTTAGTTTTAAAACTATTAAAGTGATTGGCAGTCCCGATTATGAAAAAATAATAGAAAATCACTTTCCGCAAGAAAACGATAGTCCTAAAAATATTGACCTTCTCTATCTGAATTCTTCATTAATGCTTAATAAAGAGCAACTTTTTATAGAATTTAAACTCAAAAACGATAGTCTAATACTTATAGATAACATCTATAAAACAAAAGAAGAATATGCTACTTGGAATGATTTAGTTGCTTCTAAAAAGGTTGCTGTAAGTATAGATATGTATTATTGTGGTGTACTTTCTATACGAAAAGAACAAGAAAAGGAACATTTTACTATACGGATTTAAAAAAGTAATTTTAAATCGTAAACTAAAAAAATGGATTATACCATATACATTATTTTTGGAGCTTTGGTATTGGTTTATTTTGTAGTACTCATTACTAATAAACGAAATAACAAGAAAAGAAAATCTCGCTCATTTATGGATGGTAAAAAAAGGCATAACAAATGAAAATTTATACCAAAACAGGTGATAAGGCAACAACTGCGCTTTTTACAGGCAAAAGAGTACCAAAGCATCATATTCGTATTGAAAGTTATGGCACTTTAGATGAACTCAACTCCTATTTAGGTTTGCTTAGAGACCAAGAAATGGATAAGGCTTCAAAAAAAACCTTAGCATTAATACAAAATAAACTTTTTACCCTAGGAGCAATTTTAGCAACGGAACCTTCCAAAGATAAGCGCCTAAAAATACCTCGTATTTATCAAGAAGATATTGAACTATTAGAAAAAGAAATTGATAAAATGAATGAAGAACTCCCAGAAATGACTCATTTTATCCTTCCTGGAGGGCATCCTACAGTGTCACACTGTCATGTAGCGCGCACAATTTGCCGTCGTTCAGAAAGAATGATTTCGTATTTGCATGAAAACGACCCCGTTCCAGAGACCGTACTTTCTTATGTAAACAGGCTATCAGACTACCTTTTTGTCTTGGCACGAAAGTTGTCTAAAGATTTAAAAGCCAAAGAAGTCAAGTGGATTCCTGAAAAATTAGACTAATAAATCTCTTTTTTCTGCGTTACAAGGTAATATGTTTAAAATAATATTTAAATAAATAGAAAATTGCTTGGCTATTTGCGTTTAAAAATTATTTTTGCAAAAAATTAAAATCAAACCATTACTATGTATTGGACATTAGAATTAGCTTCATATCTAAGTGATGCACCCTGGCCAGCCACCAAAGACGAATTAATCGATTATGCCATTCGGACTGGAGCTCCATTAGAAGTTGTAGAAAATTTACAATCTATGGAAGAAGAAGGTGGTGAAATTTACGAGTCTATCGAAGAGATATGGCCTGACTACCCCACCGAGGAAGACTACCTCTGGAATGAGGACGAGTATTAATTACAAATAAACAAACCATATTAAAAAGCCTCTCATTGAGGCTTTTTTTATGTAATTTTGACAGTCCTTAGGGCAAGTATTTGCTATTCTAAACTATGGAATAGCTTTTGCTCAATTAATTGAAAATTTACCTAATGAGTATATTAAATTCTGTATTAAAGGTTTTTGTTGGTGATAAATCTGAGAAAGATGTAAAATCTATGCAACCTTTGGTTAAAAAGATTAAGTCTTTTGAGCAAGAATTAGAAGCGATTAGTCACGATGCGTTAAGGCAAAAAACTGCTGACTTTAAAGCTAAAATTCAAGAAAGTTGCAAAGATATTAATGATAAAATTGCTACACTTAAAGAAGAAGTAGAAGCATCTACAGACATAGATAGAAACGAAGAAATCTACACAGAGATTGATAATCTTAATGAAGAAGCCTATAAGATTTCTGAAAATACCCTAAATGAAATTCTTCCAGAAGCTTTTGCTGTTGTAAAAGAAACTGCAAAACGTTTTGCAAACAACCCAACAATTACGGTAAAGGCTAGTGAATTTGACAGGTCTTTATCTGGCACTGCAGATTATGTGAATTTAGAAGGGGATAACGCAACATGGAAAAACTCTTGGGATGCTGCGGGCAAAGAGGTAACCTGGGATATGATTCATTATGATGTACAACTTATAGGTGGTATTGCATTACATCAAGGTAAAATTGCAGAAATGCAAACTGGAGAAGGTAAGACCTTAGTGGCTACCCTACCCCTTTATTTAAATGCCCTTTCTGGAAAAGGAGCACATTTGGTTACAGTAAATGATTATTTAGCAAAAAGAGATAGCGCTTGGATGGCACCGCTGTTTCAATTTCATGGGCTCACCATAGATTGTATAGACAAGCACCAACCAAATTCTGAAGGGCGAAGAGCTGCTTACAATGCAGATATTACTTATGGAACTAATAATGAGTTTGGTTTTGATTATTTGCGTGATAATATGGCGCATACCCCAAGTGATTTGGTGCAAAGACCACACCATTATTCCATTGTAGATGAGGTAGATTCTGTTCTTGTTGATGATGCAAGAACGCCATTAATTATTTCTGGCCCAGTACCTGAAGGTGACCGTCATGAGTTTAATGAGTTAAAACCTAAAGTTGCTGATATTGTTCAAAAACAGCGCCAACATCTAACAGGTGTATTAGCAGAAGCTAAAAAATTAATTAAAGAAGGAGACACCAAAGAAGGTGGTTTCTTACTCCTTAGAGTACAGCGTGGTCTACCAAAAAACAAAGCACTTATCAAATTTTTAAGTGAAGAAGGTGTAAAACAGTTATTGCAGAAAACCGAGAATTTCTACATGCAAGATAACAACCGTGAAATGCCAAAGGTTGATGAAGACTTGCTTTTTACAATAGAAGAAAAAACAAATCAAATAGAATTAACCGATAAAGGTATTGAGCATATCTCTGGAGATATGGACAAGGAGTTCTTTGTTATGCCTGATATTGGTGGGGAAATAGCTAAAATTGAAAGCCAAGAACTGGAAATAGAAAAAGAGGCAGAACATAAAGAAGCGCTTTTTAAAGAATTTGCAGTAAAAAGTGAACGTATCCATACCATGAGTCAATTGCTTAAAGCATATACGCTTTTTGAAAAAGATGTTGAGTATGTGGTCATGGACAATAAGGTGATGATAGTAGATGAACAAACAGGCCGTATTATGGATGGGCGTCGTTACTCTGATGGTTTACACCAAGCTATTGAAGCTAAAGAGAATGTTAAGATTGAAGCCTTAACCCAAACTTTTGCAACCGTTACACTACAGAATTATTTTAGAATGTACAATAAACTGTCTGGTATGACAGGTACTGCTGTTACTGAAGCTGGTGAATTCTGGGAAATCTATAAATTAGATGTTGTTGAAATACCAACAAATAGACCAATAGCGCGTGACGATAGAAACGATTTAATTTATAAAACAAAGCGAGAAAAATACAATGCTATAATTGAAGAAGTTACAGGCTTATCTAAAGCTGGTAGACCTGTATTAATTGGTACTACTTCGGTAGAAATTTCTGAATTACTTTCTAAATTATTGAGTGTACGTAAAATTCCGCACAATGTACTTAATGCAAAATTGCATAAAAAGGAAGCAGATGTTGTAGCAGAAGCAGGTCAAGGTGGTATTGTAACTATTGCAACCAATATGGCAGGGCGTGGTACAGATATTAAACTTTCCTCAGAAGTTAAAGCTGCTGGAGGTCTAGCTATTGTAGGTACAGAAAGACACGATTCTAGACGTGTAGACAGACAGCTCCGTGGTCGTTCTGGTAGACAAGGAGATCCAGGTAGTTCTCAATTCTATGTGTCTCTAGAAGATAACCTTATGCGTCTATTTGGCTCAGATAGAGTTGCGAAAATGATGGATAAAATGGGACTTGAAGAAGGGGAGGTTATTCAGCACTCTATGATGACAAAATCTATAGAGCGAGCGCAGAAAAAAGTAGAAGAAAATAACTTTGGTATACGTAAGCGTTTACTAGAGTATGATGACGTAATGAATGCACAGAGAGAAGTAGTTTACAAAAGACGTCGTCATGCATTGCAAGGGGAACGCCTAAAAGTGGACATCGCAAATATGATTTATGATACTTGCGAAGTAATTTCTGAAACCAATAAAATGGCGGATGATTTTAAAAACTTTGAATTTGAACTTATTAAGTACTTCTCTGTTACTTCACCAATTTCTGAAGAAGATTTTAGTAGATTAAGTTTTCAAGAAATTGCAAATTCAGTCTATAAAGTTGCCTACGAACATTATCAACAAAAAATGGAACGTAGCGCAACTGTTGCTTTTAAAGTAATAAAGAAAGTATACGAAGACGAAACCAATAAATTTGAGCGTATTGTTGTTCCTTTTACAGATGGTATTAAATCTTTAAATGTAGTTACCAATTTAAAACAAGCCTATGACAGTAATGGAAAGCAACTGGTAACAGACTTTGAAAAAAATATCTCTCTAGCTATTATTGACGATTCTTGGAAAACTCATTTACGTAAAATGGATGAGTTAAAGCAATCTGTACAATTAGCAGTACATGAGCAAAAAGACCCACTACTTATTTATAAGTTTGAAGCCTTTGAGCTTTTTAAAAGCATGATTGATAAAGTTAACAAAGAGGTTATCTCTTTCTTATTTAAAGGAGAGCTTCCTACTGAAAACACCAATCAGATTCAAGAAGCTAAAAGTGTTAGAAGACCAAAAGAGAATATAAAAACTTCTAAAGAAGAAATTCCTAATAGTGATGAGTTAGCTGCTCAAAACCGTGCTGCAGGTCAATCACAAGGCCAACGACCACAAAAAACCGAGACAATTGTTCGTGAAAGACCTAAAATTGGAAGAAACGAAAGAGTTACCATTAAAAATATTATGTCTGGTGAAAGTAAAACTGTAAAATACAAACAAGCCGAACCCCTTATTATCAAAGGCGAATGGGTTTTAATTGAAGATTAAAACATTTTAAAAAATCACTTTATTTAAAAATGGAAATTTAATTTATGCGAGCTATTTTGATTATGTAGTAAAACATATATAGATTTACAATACTGTTTACTTCTAAAAAACAATAGTGTTCTTTTTAGAAAGAAACGAATAACCGTCATAGCATGAATATTCCAAACAAGGATAACTATAGGTTACAAGATAAGACCCAATTGGTCTTAAAAGTAAATTATTTTGCTTGCCTTTTTTCCTTTGCTTTTGGTTTAATCTGTTTCTTTTTACTCGAAATAAAAGGTATTATACCCTACTCCTTTTTTGCATTTGCAATTCTTAACCTTATCAATACTCTAGTTCTTAAAACGCATAATAATTTAACCCTCACTTATAATATTACTTCTATACTGGCAATGGTATCTGGAATTATCATTACGCTTTATAGTGGAGGGATTCGCAGTCCTTTTATTTTTGTTTTAGGAATTGTTGTTTTTGCTGGTTATGTGACAACCAAAGTCTACGGTAAAATTTATTTAATCATTAACCTTCTTTTGGTTTTTCTAATTTTTGCTCATGATATGAGTAACCTTAACTATACAAACGATACTATCCCAGAAAACGCAAAAGATTGGTTTGCTTTTTTAAGTATTTTACTTGCTGTTTATTTATTAGGAGGTGTGTTTGGTAAAAATCTTTTAAAAGCACATCATAAATTATACAAATCAAGAAGAGAAGTACAGGCTAGAATTGAAGAAAAAGAAACTCTTTTAAAAGAAGTACATCATAGGGTAAAAAACAATCTTCAAACCGTATCTAGTCTTTTAAGTCTTCAATCGAGAGCAGTGGAGGACGTTAAAATAAGTAGTATTATAAAAAGCAGTCAAAATAGAGTGGTATCCATGGCAATGGTACATGAAATGCTATATAAAAGAGACGACTACCTATCTAAGGTAGCATTAAAACCATATGTAGAAGAACTCTGTGAGTATTTAATTCGCTCAATAAAAGGCAGTTCCAATACGATTGATTTAAAGCTTGATATTGCCGATATAAAACTAAGTATTGACACCGTTATTCCATTAGGGCTAATAATTAATGAAACGGTAACTAACGCCCTAAAATATGGCTTTCCAGAAGAAACGACTGGGCAGATATTAATTAAATTAAGCTCCTTAAAAGAAAATAAATTCGAACTGTATCTAGGCGATGATGGTATAGGTTTTCCTGAAGATGTTAACCCAAAAAATTCTAAATCCTTAGGATTAAAGCTTATTCATAATCTATCCCGCCAACTTAGAGGTACTATAGAACGTGATTTAGCATCTAAAGGAACATTCTACCGCATTCATTTCGAAGAAATCATCGAAGAATTTAATTCTGTAGATTAACTGATTCTTTTTTTTATCTTTAAAGGATAACTAAATTGAAATCAACCAAATGTTAAAGAAATTACTCCTTATAGTATTATGTTACAGTAGTACACTATCAGCGCAAGATTATTTTTTAAAAAAATTCCATCCTTTTATTTCTAAAATTCCTTCTCCAGAAGAATTTTTAGGTTATGCTATTGGAGAGCGCCACACGAGACACGACTTAATAGTTAGTTATTTAACAAAATTAGCTGAAGTTTCAGACAGAGCTAGTATTTATGAATATGGTAAAACGCATGAAGGCCGAAAATTGATTATGCTAACAGTATCTGCACCAGAAAACATAAAAAATATAGATATACTTAAAGAGCAGCACTTAGCATTTACTAAACCATCTGTAACACCAACAAATTATAACGACATTCCCATTTTTATAAATCTTGGATATAATGTTCATGGCAACGAGCCTTCTAGTTCAGAAGCAGCTCTATTAACTGCATATACAATGGTTGCTTCAGAAAATTCTGAGATTTTAAAATACTTAGAACATTCCGTTATTTTTATTGACCCTACTATTAATCCTGATGGGCGAGATAGACATACCCAATGGGCGAATATGTACCAAGGCAACCCACTTGTAGCTGACCCACAAGATGCAGAGCATAATGAATATTGGCCCATGGGACGTACCAACCACTATTGGTTCGATTTAAATAGAGATTGGCTCTTAGGCATAAACCCAGAAAGCAGAGGTAAGCTAAATTGGTACCACACCTGGTATCCAAATGTAACTACTGATTTTCATGAAATGGGAAGCCAGAGTTCTTACTTCTTTGAACCTATGAAAATAAATGCTTCTTTAGACCCCATCATGCCTAAAGAAAATTATGAAGATTTAAATAATCTATTTGGAGGCTATTTCTCTAAAGCACTAGACAGCATTGGTTCTTTTTATTTTACAAAAGAAGTTTTTGATGGTACATATCCTGGTTATGGCAGTTCTTATCCAGATTTACAAGGTGGTTTAGGACTTTTATTTGAACAAGCAAGCTCGCGTGGGCATAAACAAAAAACTGCCTTTGGTGAAATCACTTTTCCTTTTACTATAAGAAATCAATATACTTCTAGTATTACTACTATAAAAGCAGCAGTAGAAAATAAAGCTTATTTAAGAAAATATCAGCAAGACTTTTTTAAAAGTGCACTAAGCAATGCAGCTAAATCAAAAATAAAAGGGTATTCATTTAATGATAGTTATGATAAAAACAGAGTAAAAGCTTTTATTGATAAGCTTCTACTCCATAAAATAGAGGTCTATAAATCCGGAAATAATTATGTTGTTCCTACCAATCAACCGCAATATAGAATGGTACAAACTATGTTCGAAACCTATAGTAAATACAGAGATAGTGTATATTATGACGCTTCTGCATGGTCTGTTGCTAACTTTTATAATATGAAATATAAACCGGTAACTAGCATAAATCTTAATGAGAGAATTACAAAATCCAACAATTCCATTAAAACTAACGCAATACAAAAAACAGATTATGCTTATATTATTGATTATGATGATTATAATGCTCCTGCAGCACTATATTTTCTACAACAAAACGGTATAGTCGTTTCATCATCTTTCAAACCTTTTACGGCTAAAACTACCCAAGGAGATATTTCTTTTAATTATGGTGCATTGGTTATACCTGTGAGTTTGCAAAAAAAGAATACCGATGAAGTTTTTGACCTTGTAAATAAGGCTCGTGAAAAATACAAAGTGCCTGCTTATACTGTTACAACAGGATATAACCTAAAAGGAATCGATTTAGGCAGTAGACATATAACACCTATTACAAAACCAAAAGCACTTATGCTCATAGGCGATGGTGTTCGTTCTTATGAAGCAGGTGAAGTATGGCATTTATTAGATACTAGAGTGCACATGCCAATTACTAAAGTTCCTATGCGAAACTTTAATCGCATTAATTTGGATAAGTATAACACCTTAGTTATGGTTTCTGGCAGATATAATCTTTCTAATAAACAACAGTCGAAAATTAAGGATTGGATAAGTAAAGGAAATACGCTAATTACTATTGGAACAGCATCAAAATGGGCGGTTGATAAAAAATTAGTAAAAGAAAAACTGACGGTAGGAGCTAAAAAAGATAGTGCTCAAGTAGCAACTAGAAAGCCTTATGTTGACGCCCCAGAAAACATAGGAAAAGAAAGTGTTGGCGGCGCTATATTTAAAGTAGATTTAGATTTAACTCACCCATTATCTTTTGGGTATCGCGATATGCAAATTCCAGTATATAAGAACAATTCTGTTTGGTTAGCACCTAGTAAAAACGAATATGCCACTGTGGCTAAATACACAAAGAATCCGCATATAGACGGGTTTATCACTAAGAAGAACATGGAAGAATTTTTAAAACCATCTGCATCTCTTATTGTAAGTAAAGTTGGTGGTGGTAGGGTCGTTCTTTTTGCAGATAATCCTAATTTTAGAGGCTCTTGGTATGGTACCAATAAACTTTTTTTAAATGCTCTTTTTTTAGGTGATAAAATTAGAATTCCAGAATAATCGAATAAAACAGTAACAGATGAAAAAAATATTTATTACACTATTCTTAATCTACGGAATACTAGGTTTTTCTCAAGAAAATATGAGCGAAGGCCCTTTTAATCAATTAATTATACGTGGTGTTACTCTAATTAACGGTAATGGTGCTCCACCAAGAGGGCCTATTGACATTGTGGTAGAGAACAATACAATTGTAAAAATTCAAGTAGTAGGTTATCCTGGTGTAGCCATCGATAATTCTAAACGACCTCAACTAAAAAATGGCGGTAAAGAATTAGATTGTACAGGTATGTATTTGCTCCCTGGTTTTATTGACATGCATGGGCATATTGGTGGTGTTGCACAAGGAGCCGATTCTGATTATGTTTTTAAACTATGGATGGGACATGGCATTACCACTGTGCGCGAACCAAGTGGTCGCAGTATAGATTGGACACTAGACTTAAAACAGAAGAGTAAAAAAAATGAAATAATAGCTCCAAGAATATTCGCCTATACAGGATTTGGTCAAAAAACAAAAGATTTTAATCCGCTCAACGATGCTCCTATTAGCACACCTGAACAAGCTAGAAAATGGGTGCGTGCAAATGCTGAAAGAGGTGCAGATGGCATAAAATTTTTTGGTGCAGCACCAGAAATTATGGCAGCTGCCTTAGAAGAAAACAAAAAACTTGGGTTACGTTCTGCTTGCCACCATGCGCAATTAGATGTAGCCAGATGGAATGTACTTAATTCTGCAAGAGCAGGCTTAACAAGTATGGAACATTGGTATGGTTTGCCAGAGGCACTCTTTGAAGACAGAACAGTACAAAACTATCCGCTCGATTATAATTACCAAAATGAACAAAACAGATTTGAAGAAGCAGGAAAGTTATGGAAACAAGCAGCTAAACCCTATTCTGAGCATTGGAATAAAGTTATGAATGAGCTTATAAGTTTAGACTTTACACTTGACCCTACATTTAATATTTATGAGGCTAGTAGAGATTTACAAAGAGCCAGACGTGCAGAATGGCATGAAGATTATACGTTACCTTCCTTATGGGAGTTTTACCAACCTAGTAAAATAAGCCACGGTTCTTATTGGCACGATTGGGGTACGGAACAAGAAGTTGCATGGAGAGAAAATTATAAACTCTGGATGACTTTTATTAACGAATACAAAAATAGAGGGGGTAGAGTAACAGCGGGATCAGATTCTGGGTTTATATTCCAATTATATGGCTTTGCTTATGTTAGGGAATTAGAGCTTCTTAGAGAAGCAGGTTTTCATCCACTAGAAATTATAAGAGCAGCTACGCTTAATGGTGCAGAAGCTTTGGGCATAGATGATAAAGTAGGAACAGTAGCCGTGGGTAAATTGGCAGATTTTGCAATTGTTGAAGAGAATCCACTTAAAAACCTAAAAGTACTTTACGGTACTGGCGCAATTAAGCTAACAGAGGATAATGAGGTTGTCCGTGTTGGAGGTGTCAAATACACCATAAAAGACGGTATTATTTATGATGCTAAGGCACTATTAAAAGATGTAAAGAAAACTGTGACTATAGAGAAAGAAAAACTAAATTATAAGATAAGTCAACCTGGAGTAAAAGAGTAATTACTATCCCTTAGAATTTAAAATGGTTTTCTTTTAATTGTTTCCTTTTAACAGGTACACGAACTTGCTTATTCTTTAGTACAATAGTACCAAGAACATAAATTGAAGTTGAAAATACCGAAAGTAATAAAGTCACTAATACTATCATAATTACACTAATTTAGAACGGTTTCTTTTTGTTTTAAAAGCTAATTCTTTTTTAACCCTAGAGTTTTTAAACATGTATACTGCTACTACTCTAGTATCATCTACTACAGTTTGTTTTAGATCTTTTACTAAATCTGTATTAGTTTCAACCTTTAATACTTTTGTAGCAGTTTGAACAACAGTAAAAGTTCCTAAGAAGAAAACTGCCGTAATAATCAAAATTGCTTTCATGTTTGTAACGGTTTACATCATAAAAGTAATTTACATGGAAGTTGTTCTAGAGATAACTCGGTCAAGTACTTTCTTTATCGTCAAAAAACAAATCCTTAGATGAAGTGTAAAAGTGTATCGTCTACTGGTTTTAATATTAGAAACAAAGTACCGAATAGAAGTGCATTTTATCGATAAACTCTTGCTATAACTTAAGTAAATAATTCGGGTTTGGGCAGTTGTTTTTGTAAAAATCCAAATCCCTATAGTGGCAAACTCCGGGGTAGTCTCCTTTATAGTTTTCCATATCTCTAATAATTTGAAAGTGAAGATGAGGAGCATAATTTACATTAATAGCAGGCGTACCTAAAGTAGCTAAGGTTTCTCCTTTACTAAATTCCTTGCCTATATACATATCATTTAGTGACTCTAATGACAAGTGACCATATAAGGTATAGAAC
>CAZLUS010000029.1:0-4865 GCA_964562775.1 uncultured Flavobacteriaceae bacterium
ATCTTATAGCCTTAAAATTGCCAGTTGCAACTAAATTGTTTATCCCTTTTTTAAAATTATTAAATGGTATTTTTTCTGCAAGGTTATAACGTAATTTCCCCTCTATATACCTCCTAGTATATTGATCATTTCCTTCAATAATTATTCTATTGATAATAAGACTGTCCATGCTTTTCTTGGAAGGGACACTGATTGTAGTTTTAGCCTGTTTAGCTCCTAAGGTTTTTAAAGCTTCCCATTTTTCTTTTGCACCAATCTCCCCATTGCTAATAATAGTTTCTTTTTTTTCGAAATCTATAACCGAAAAACCTTTAATATTAGGTTGAATATAGATATCTGTTTGCACTCGCTTTTTAACCATATCTGTAGCCGTGCGATAATTATTTATTTGAAATAATACCTCTGAAGCAGAAGATAATTTTTCTCTGCTAGCTAATGCATCTTGAACATCTATACCTATTATAACATCTGCTCCTAAGTCTTTGACTTCGTCTATAGGATAATTATTTACTACACCACCATCAATAAGTATTTGACCGTTAAGCTCCGTTGGCTCAAACAGAGAGGGGAATGTTCCGCTGGCAATAATTGCTTCTGGCAAATACCCTTTATTTAATAGTACAGGTTCTCCAGTTTCTACATTTGTTGCTATACATAAAAAGGGAATGGGTAATTTATTAAAGTCTCTAACATCTTTTACGTGCAAAAGTAGACGTACAAATTCGTTATAAATATTTTGCCCTCCAGAAATTGCTTCAGGAAAAGCGATTTTAAAATCATTAAAAGGCAAGCTCAAAGCGTAACGCTCCGAATCTTCTTTGTCATAAAAAGATTTTGATCCTCTAGGCACCTCGTCTTGAATTAACTCGGTGAAATCTGTATTTCTAAAAATGGAATCTAGTTCTGTAGCAGTATAGCCAGATGCGTACAGCGCCCCTACTATTGCCCCCATACTTGTTCCGCCAATATAATCAATCCTAACCCCAGCTTCTTCTATAGCTTTAAGTGCTCCTATATGAGCCAAACCTTTTGCCCCACCACCACTTAGAACAAGACCAACCTTAGGGTCTTCTTGCCCCCAGATGATGTTCAATACTAAAAAAAACAATAAGAAAATTCCTGTTTTTTTCATTTAAACTATTCCTTTAATGAAATGATTCATATACTTTTTTAGCTTTTGCCATCCCTATTAATGCAGCTAAACTAGTAATAGATGCTTCTCTTACTCTTTTAACTGACTTAAAATGTTTTAATAATTCTTCTGCTGTTTTCTGTCCAATACCATCTATACTTTCTAACTCTGAATTAATTGCAGCTTTGCTTCTTTTATTTCTATGAAAAGATATGCCAAAACGATGAGCCTCATTACGCAATTGCTGAATAATTTTTAATGTTTCAGATTTTTTGTCAAGATACAGTGGAATGGAATCTTCAGGAAAATAAATTTCTTCTAAACGTTTAGCAATGCCTATAATGGCTATTTTGCCTCGTAGACCTAAAACCGTTAAACTTTTAATTGAAGAAGAAAGTTGTCCTTTGCCACCATCTATTACTATTAATTGTGGTAGTGGCTCTCCTTCACTTAAAAGCCTTTTATATCTTCTAAAAACAACTTCTTCCATAGAAGCAAAATCATCTGGCCCTTCTACAGTTTTTATATTAAAATGACGGTATTCTTTTTTTGAAGGTTTACCGTCTTTAAAAACAACACATGCCGCCACGGGGTTGTTTCCTTGTATATTAGAATTATCAAAACATTCTATATGTGTAGGCTCTTGAGACAACCTTAAATCGGCTTTCATTTGAGCCATTATTCGCTTTGTATGTCGGTCTGGGTCTGTTATTTTAATTTGTTTAAAACGTTCTTGCCTAAAAAATTTAGCATTACGAGTAGACAAGTCTATAAGTTTCTTTTTATCTCCTACTTTTGGAATAGTAAGCTTTAGAATACTGTCTATTGTTACTGGAAAAGGCAAGTATATCTCTTTAGAGTCTGATTGAAATCTTTGACGTAACTCCACAATAGCTAACTGCAGTAATTCTTCGTCTGTTTCTTCTAATTTTTTTTTGATTTCTAAGGTATGCGAACGTACTATTAAACCGTGAGATACTTGCAAAAAATTGACATAGGCGTGGGTTTCATCAGAAAATATAGAAAAAACATCTACATCACTAATCTTTGGGTTTACTACCGTTGATTTAGCTTGGTAATTTTCTAGTACTTCAATTTTTTCTTTTACGCTTTGAGCTTCTTCAAAATACATTTGATCAGCTAGCGTTTTCATCTGATGTTTAAAATATAAAAGAGAACTTTTAAAGTTACCTTTTAAAATGTCTCTAATGTCTTCTATTTGTTTTTGATAGTCTTCAAACTCTTGTAAGTTTTCACAAGGAGCTTTACAATTACCTAAGTGATATTCTAAACAGCGTTTGTACTTTCCAGTGGTAACTTTTTCTACAGATAAATCATATGAACATGTTCGTAAAGGGTAAACACTTCGTATAAGTTCTAATAGTGTTTTAACGGTTTTCATACTTGTGTAAGGTCCAAAATAAGCTGAGCCATCCTTAATCAATCTTCTTGTAGAAAATATTCTTGGGTATCGCTCATTCTTTATGCATATCCAAGGAAACGATTTGTCGTCTTTAAGCAAAACATTATATCTGGGCTTGTACTTTTTTATAAAATTGTTTTCAAGTAACAAGGCATCTGATTCTGTTGCAACAACGATATGCTTTATGGACTTTATTTTTTTTACAAGAACTCTAGTTTTACCATTTACATGCTTTTTAGTGAAATAAGAAGAAACTCTCTTTTTTAAATTCTTTGCTTTACCTACATAAATAACAAGCTCTTCAGCATCATAAAATTGATAGATTCCAGGGCTGGTTGGCAAGGAGCTAATTTGAACTTCAATAGGCAAGTGTACCATGTATATTATAAGAAATTTTAAATGTAGAATACATGGTTAAATTACTGCCTTTTTTAAAAAACATAGATTCTTTTTATGTTTTTAACGCTAATAAAAAAAATAAAATACTTCTAATATCCCTAAAACGTAGACTATAGTACTGGTTTACATTGAGTTAGTAATTGTAAATTCGTCTTTTTTTGTTAAAAAATTGCAAAAAAGATGCATTTCAACGGAAAAATCAACCACTTTATAGGTTTTATTGAAAAAAAAATCTATATTTATGTATATAAACTGTTCCCTATGGAAAACTATTTAATTGTTCTAGGATTGTATTTGATTTTAATGCTTTTCTTTAAAATATATTTTGCAGTATCTGCAAGAGAGTAGCAATATGACTATTGTAACTTTCTGTACTTTAAGAAGTTAAATGCAAAAAGCTGAACTTAGAAAAGTATACAAACGTAAGAGGGAAAATCTTAGTTTAGACAGCATACAAGACAAGAGTTTAAAAATTTCAAACAATATCCTCCAAATGAAAATTTGGAGTTTTTTATACTACCACCTTTTTATTTCCATTACTGAAAATAAAGAAATAGACACCTCTTATATACTTACATTACTACAAGGGAAAGACAAAAATATTATTATTCCAAAAACTGGTTCTACCAACACATTAGAAAACTATTTACTTACCGATACTACTGTTTTTAAAAAGAATACATGGAATATTCCAGAACCTACTGATGGGATTTTAATAAATGAAAAGCAAATAGATGTAGTTTTTATTCCTCTTTTAGCTTACGACGTAAAAGGAAACCGTGTTGGTTACGGAAAAGGGTTTTATGACAACTTCCTAAAAAAGTGCAAGTCCACTGTTTTAAAAATTGGATTGTCTTTTTTTGAACCCGAACAAGTTATTACAGATATTTCTAGTAGCGATATCCCTTTAGACTATTGCGTTACCCCCAATAAGGTGTATAAGTTTTAATTTTCGGTTTTTGCGAAGGCTCTTTTATTAAAGAAAATTAAAACTCCTACTCCAAAACTAATTGCAGTATCTGCAATATTAAAAATAGGTTCAAAAAAACGAAAATTAGTCCCCCCAAATTTAGGCACCCATTCTGGCCAAGTTGCATCTATCATAGGAAAATAAAGCATGTCTACGACTTTTCCATAAAAAAGTTTACCGTAAGGTTCATTAGAAAAAAGTTCTGCCACTTGGTTATTACTGTCATTAAATAACAATCCATAAAGTACAGAATCAATAATATTGCCTAAAGCTCCAGCAAAAATTAATGAAACCGCTAATATCAAAACATTAGGCGATTTTTTTCTAATAATATCGTAAAGCCAATATCCTATTCCAATAATGGCAAATAGTCTGAAAATAGTTAAAAACAGTTTTCCAGAAGATTCAGACACAGGTAATATATCACTTAATTTAGTTCCCCATGCAGCACCTTCATTTTCTATAAAAAGAATTTTAAACCACCCAAAGACTTCTACAGACTCTCCTAAAACAAAATTTGTTTTAATATACACTTTACTTATCTGATCAATTATCAAAACCAATACAATAAGTAAAATAGATTTTTTTAAGTTCATTTCTAATAAATAGATTCGGCAAAAATAGCTATATTATTCGGTTTTACTAACGTAGATATTTCCTTCTACAGATTCAAGTTTGTAGTTAAAATTACTCTCTGGTATTTTAGATATTTTTACAAGCCCATAAACACTTGATGCTTCTATTTTTCCAGATTCTGCTACTAGGCTTATTGTTCCCTTTTGAGTTTTTACCCTTACACTATCGGTAACATTAACTAAAAAGCAATTGCCTGTAGCTAAACTAATCTTTAGTTCTTTATATTTTCCTGTACCTTGTACTTCACTACTAGTGCCAAAAACATTAACATTACAGTATTCTGGTATTGTTATTTTAAGCGCAAT
>CAZLUS010000029.1:4965-21736 GCA_964562775.1 uncultured Flavobacteriaceae bacterium
TAGTGCCAAAAACATTAACATTACAGTATTCTGGTATTGTTATTTTAAGCGCAATAGAAAGTACCTTATGGGCACTTAATTTGTCATTTGGGTTAATAAAATTAGGAAGAAAATCTGCATCAATATATACATTAGAGCCATCCTCTTCTATTTCTATTACTAAGTCTTTTTGGTATTCCCCTTCTATTTCGGCCTCAATACTAAGTTCTTTATTCTTAGAGGTTTCTAAAACAACCTTATAACAATTTTTAGTGTTTAATTGTATGGCTTGGTTTTCTGGATTAATAATTGTTTTACGAATTACTTTTTGTCCAATAGAAAATTGCGCAAAAAAACAAACCAATAAAAAAGTAATTGAAACTTTCATTAACAAAAAAACGCCCTAAGGCGTTTTTATTATTTCTGCATATTCTTAGCCTCAATGCTCAAGGTAGCATGTGGGACTAATTTTAGGCGTTCCTTATTAATAAGCTTGCCTGTAACTCTGCAAATACCATATGTTTTGTTCTCTATTCTTAGCAAAGCATTTTTTAAATCTCTAATGAATTTCTCTTGTCGAATAGCCAATTGGGTATTCGCCTCTTTACTCATGGTTTCAGAACCCTCTTCAAAAGCCTTAAATGTTGGTGAGGTATCATCCGTACCATTATTACCATCATTCATATAAGCACTCTTTAATAATTCTAAATGCTTATTTGCATTTTCTATTTTCTCTTCTATTAAAGCCTTGAACTCCCCAAGGTCTTTATCTGAGTATTTAACTTTTAAATCTGCTGCCATTTTTAGTGTTTTTGGATAAACAATTTAGTGTTTACGTCATCGAAAGTAATTACTGTACCTTCCTCTAAACGTTCTTCATATATTAATTCTGCAGTTAGTGTTTCGCTTTTTAAGTAATCTTCGTAATCCGTAATAGCCTTTTCTATATGGCCATCCTTCTCTATTTTAATACTAATTTTATCTGTGACTTCATAACCAGAATCTTTTCTTAAGTTTTGAATTCTATTTACTAATTCTCTTGCAATACCCTCGTTTTTTAAGTCTTCATTAATAGTAATGTCTAATGCTACAGTAAGTGCACCAGAACTAGCTACTAACCAACCTTCAATATCTTGCGAAGTTATCTCTACATCAGATAATTGTAAATTAATACTTTTATTGTCTATTTCTAAAGTTAATTCGCCTTTCTGTTCAATTTCATGGATGTCTTCCTTATCTAATGTATTGATGGCATTTGATACCACTTTCATATCCTTCCCAAATTTTGGCCCTAAAACTTTAAAATTTGGTTTTATTTGTTTCACCAAAATATCAGAAGCATCATCCATTAACTCGAGCTCCTTTACATTTACCTCAGACTTAATTAAGTTCGCAACTGCTTCTATTTCCTTACGCTGTTCTGCATTTAAAATAGGCACCATAATTCTTTGAAGCGGCTGGCGTACTTTTATTTTTTCTTTCTGTCTAATGGATAACACCAAAGAAGAAATCTTTTGAGCAGTCTGCATTTTGCCTTCTAAGCTTGCATTTACTTGTTTTGCATTATAAATTGGAAAATCTGCCAAATGCACACTCTCAAAACCTTCTTTATTTGTGACTTTATCTAAATCTTTATATAGCCTATCCATAAAAAATGGAGCTATTGGCGCGCCTAACTTAGCCACTGTTTGCAAGCAGGTATATAAAGTTTGATATGCCGAAATTTTATCGTGTTGGTAGTCGCCTTTCCAGAAACGCCTTCTGCTTAAACGTACATACCAGTTACTTAGGTTTTCTTGTACAAAGTTTGAAATAACACGAGCCGCTTTTGTAGGCTCATAATCATTGTAGGCCTCGTCTACTTTTTGAATAACGGTGTTTAATTCTGATAAAATCCACTGGTCTAACTCTGGTCTGTCTGTTATAGCAATTTCGTCTTCAGCATAGCTAAAATCATCAATATTTGCATATAAAGAAAAGAACGAATACGTGTTATAGAGTGTGCCAAAAAATTTACGTTTTACCTCAACAATACCCTCTAAATCAAACTTTAGATTATCCCATGGGTTGGCATTAGATATCATATACCAACGTGTAGCATCCGCGCCATGTTCTGGTAACGTTTCAAATGGGTCTACAGCATTCCCTAAGCGCTTAGACATTTTCTTGCCTTCCTTATCTAAAACCAGACCATTAGAAACTACATTTTTATAAGCAACAGAATCAAACACCATAGTGCCTATGGCATGCAAGGTATAAAACCAACCTCTAGTTTGATCTACTCCCTCTGCGATAAAATCTGCCGGAAAGGTTTCGCTATTATCTATAAACTCTTTATTTTCAAAAGGATAATGCCATTGCGCATAAGGCATAGAACCACTATCAAACCATACATCAATAAGGTCAGATTCGCGATTCATAGGCTTACCCGATGCTGATACTAAAGTAATTTGATCTACAATGTTTTTGTGTAAATCTATTTTATCATAATTAGCCTCACTCATATCGCCAACTACAAAATCTTTAAAAATATCTCTTTCTAAAACCCCAGCTTCAATAGCTTTACTCATTTCTGCTTTAAGCTCTGCTACAGATCCAATCATTATTTGTTCTGTACCATCTTCTGTACGCCAGATAGGTAATGGAATACCCCAGTAACGGGAGCGCGATAAGTTCCAATCATTAGCATTTGATAACCAGTTACCAAAACGACCATCGCCAGTAGACTTTGGTTTCCAATTTATAGTTTGGTTTAAGGCAAACATGCGGTCTTTAATATCTGTTACCTTAATGAACCAAGAATCTAATGGGTAGTATAATATTGGCTTATCTGTACGCCAGCAATTAGGATAACTGTGTACATATTTTTCTACCTTAAAGGCTTTGTTTTCTTCTTTTAATTTAATGGCAATTTCAACATCTATAGATCGCTCTGGCGCTTCACCCTCATTGTAATAATCGTTCTTTACATATTTACCACCAAATTCTTTTAATTCTGGTCTAAATTTTCCTTGTAAATCCACCAAAGGAACAGGATTCTTATTTTCATCCAGTACTAATAGTGGCGGTATTTCTGGTGATGCTTGTTTTGCCACTAGGGCATCATCTGCACCAAAAGTAGGCGCCGTATGTACAATCCCTGTACCATCTTCTGTAGTAACAAAATCACCAGCAATTACACGAAAAGCATTTTCTGCATCTTGATAAGGAGAAGCGTAATCTATAAGCTGATCGTACCTAATTTCTAATAAATCTGCTCCTTTACATTCTGTTGCAACTAAATAAGGTATTTTTTTATTTTCTTTTGAGTAACTAGAAAGCACCGAAACATCATCTGTTTTTTCATACTTACCGCTAAATTGTTTTTCAACTAAATTTTTAGCCAAAATAACATGAACTGGCTCAAAAGTATATTGATTGTACGTGGCTACTACTACATAATCAATCTTAGCACCAACTGTTAATGCTGTATTACTTGGTAAGGTCCAAGGTGTGGTGGTCCAAGCTAAAAAATGCAAGTAGTCAAATCGTTTTAAAAAGTCAGGCAAGGTATCTTCTACTGCTTTAAACTGTGCGGTAACTGTGGTATCTGTAACATCTTGATACGTCCCTGGTTGGTTTAACTCGTGCGAGCTTAAGCCTGTACCTGCCTTGGGTGAATACGGTTGTATGGTATAACCTTTATAAATTAAACCTTTATCGTAAATCTGCTTTAACAACCACCAAACAGATTCCATGTATTTAGACTTGTAGGTAATGTATGGGTCGTCCATATCTACCCAATAGCCTACTTTTTCGGTCATTTCGTTCCAGACGTCTGTATAACGCATTACTGCTTTTTTACATGCAGCATTGTATTCTTCAACAGAAATTTTCTTGCCAATATCTTCTTTAGTAATACCCAGTTCTTTTTCTACGCCAAGTTCTATGGGCAATCCGTGAGTGTCCCATCCCGCTTTACGCTTAACTTGATACCCTTTCATGGTCTTATACCTAGGAAAAATATCTTTTATAGTACGCGCCATTACATGATGAATCCCAGGCATACCATTGGCAGAAGGCGGACCTTCATAAAAGACATAGCTGTCTTTCCTCTCGCGAGTAGTAACACTCTTCTCGAAGATATTATTTTCTTTCCAGTAGGCTAATATCTCATCAGCTACCTTTGGTAAGTTTAATCCTTTATATTCTACAAACTTCATATTCCGCTGTCTTCTAGAATCTCAAGTTTGCAAAAGTAAAAATTTAGACTGAATTGGGTAGTATTCAGTGACCTAAATACTAGATTAGGTGTCTAATTAAGTATGAGTTAAGATCTAAACCTATATATTTACCGTATCTATTCTAACACTAAAACAATTTAAATGAAAAAAGTATTTCTTGCCGTATTGGCACTATCAATGACCGCTTCCGTATTAACTTCTTGTAAAGAAGTAGAGAAAAAAGCCGCAGATGCAGCTGAAGCTACAGAAAATGCATTAGAAAATGCTGGCGATGACCTTAAAGCAGCTGGTGAAGATGCTATGGACAAAGCAAAAGAAATGGGTGACGAAATGAAAGAATCTGGCGAAAAAGCCATGGACAGCATTAAAGCAGCCGGTGAAGGGGCAATGGACAAAGCAAAAGAAATGGGTGGTGACGCTATGGACAAAGCGAAAGACATGGGCAATGATGCAATGGATAAGGCTAAGGAAATGGGCGGAGACGCTATGGACAAAGCAAAAGACATGGGTGGCGATGCTAAAGATGCTATGAAAGAAGGTGCCGATAAAATGAAGAAAGAAGCAAAAAAAGCTACGGATCACTAAAATCTTGTTCCAAAAAAATTAAAACCCCTAACCAATAAGGTTAGGGGTTTTTTAGTCTTCAATTATTACTTTTTCTTCTTTAGTAATGCAATCATATTCTTTTTAAAAAAAGAAATCATTTATTTGCGTAAAAACCTTAAAAATTCTGTGGTTTTGCTTCAATTTTAAAACTTATACCCCAATCCTAAAATTACATTAAAACCAGGTGCAGATATTCCCGAAGAAAAAGTACGGTAAAGCTGGTTTGTAATATTTTCTAACGCTAAGGTTGCTTTTACGTTATTAGAAATAGTATAGTTAGACCTAAAGTTTAAGGTATACCAGGATGGAGAAAACGGATTTCCGTTTTCGTCTGTATCATATAAAAAAGGAGTATTACGTTCAGAAAACGCTAAATCTTCAAAAGGAATTTCTCCATTATAATTTAGAAATAAATCTGCTTTCCACTTTTGATTTTTCCATACTAAATGTGCATCGGCAAATGTTGGAGCTACATGACGTGCTGGAGATTCTGTGCCGTCATCATCTTCCTCAACTCCTTCTGTAATGGTAAGATTAGAGGCAAAAGAAAGATTTTCATTAAAAAAAGCTTCTACACCAAACTCAAAACCATACACAAAAGCCCGAGCTGCGTTCTGTATTGCTTGTACATTACTGAGTTCCCCATTAAACTCTATTTCTCTTTGTCCATTAAATTCAAAATCTCTACGCACTAAAGCATCTTCTAAAAAAGTATAATATGTAGTGCCTCTTAAAACCAACTTATCATTAAAATTCTTTTTTATACTAAGCTCCCCTGTATAGGCATATTCAGAAACTAAATCTGTGTTTGGGACTACCACAGAACCAGGCTCTGAATCAAACACTTTACCTATATCATCAACATTTGGTGCTCTAAAAGCGGTAGACCCATTTAAGGTAACTTGTAAGTCTGCCTTAGGGAACCAACTTATACCTATACTCCCTGTTAAAGCACCTGAATTTACATTGGCTTCGTCAAAAGGAAAATCGAAAAAAGTGCTGTCAAATTCTGCATCTAAAAACACCTGACTATAACGAAGTCCCCCCAGTAAAGTAAGATTAGGTTTTGCTTTGTATTCTCCATTAATATATGCGGCAGCAGTTTGCCAAGTAGAGCCATCTGGGTAGCGCGTAGAGGCTCCTGAAACCTCATTAGTTTCTATATTACGTTGAAAAGCTTCTGAGCTTACTAGATTAAAGATATATTCAGCCCCATAATATAGGCGTAAGTTTCCTATCTTCTTGTTTTCAAAATCGATATTTGCTGATAGGGCGTCTACATCCTCTATTCTAGAGAAAAGTTGTGTGTCTTGAAAGTCGCGGTCATTTCTACTTTCTTCAAAATGTTGATACGCAGTTGTTATTTTTAAACCATCATAAAACTTACCCTTACCTTTTTTTGTAATTTGAAAGTTACCCATAAACCATTCTTGAGGGCCATAAAACCACTCTGCAGAACGTAAACCAGTTCCATCTCTACCAGGACGTATCAATCTGTCAAAACGATCATAATCTGATGTTGTAGAATAGTACAAACCAAGATTATAATCCCAAATATTATTGGGTTTATATTTAAATTTTTGAAGAAAATTAACTTGGTTATAGCCCGAAGGTGTTTGTAATCTAGGGTTGTCATTTTCAACTAAAACATCTTGCCCATCTTGTCTTACAACAAAATTGTTTCTAAGAAAAGCATCTGGACCATTAGCACCAGTACGTAAATCTCCAAAATCATTATAGGTAAAACTTGTGTATGCTGCCCAATTTTTTTTGCCGTAATTAAAATCTAAATGGGTAGTGTTTTCAGTATTTGCAGTGGAAAAACGATGTGATACATTCCCCGATAAAGTAAGGCTATCTGTATTAGAAAGCTTAGGTTCGTGTGTAAAAAAGTTCATTACACCACCAATAGCATCGCTACCATAAATAACAGAACCTGGCCCAAAAATCACTTCTGTATTTTTAATAGTAAAAGGGTCTATTGATATTATATTTTGAACATTTCCTCCTCTAAAAATAGCGGTGTTCAAACGCACTCCATCAACAGATATTAGCACTCTATTTGTAGCAAAGCCTCTTATTAATGGACTACCACCACCAAGCTGGCTTTTTTGTACAAAAACTTTTCCACTATTCTGCAGTAAATCTGCAGCAGTTTGTGGGTTGGTAAAAGCAATTTCTTTAGCAGATAGAGAGAGTATTTTTTGCGGTACATCTTTACGCTGCTGCTCCCACTTAGATATAGACATTACAACCTCGTCTAATTGCTCTGGTTTTAAACTTAAATAAACACTATTCCCTCTTTTTATAATTTGAGCTGGCGACGTTTTAAAAGTTTCGTAACTTATATGCCTAAAGGTAATACGTTCGTTTTTGCTAAATAGCGACAGGTCGCATTTACCATCAAAATCTGTAACTACTGTTTTAGATTTATCTTGATTAAAAACAACGGCATTCACTATAGGAAACCCAGAATCGGCATCCAAAACAACTATCTGTTGTCCGCTTGCTGATAAAGAAATAAAAAATAGTAACAAACAAAAAACTACATAGCGCATACTAGTCAAAAATTGCGTTTAAAACGGCCAAAGATTTGGGTTTTCTAAATCCGTGCAAATGTAATTCAAAATAGAGAATTACTGATTTTAAAAGTGCCTCACGATTACCCTTGGCGATTTTTATTCCTTTTAGTGCATCAAAATTTATGCCCAAAAGGGTTTTAAAGGAATTTATAGTTTCTGTTTCTAATAATGGATTAAGCGATGGAGTAAAAATAAACTGCCCTTCTAGCAAGTCAAAATAAGGAAAAGATAGGTTAGATGTGTCTGGATAAAAGCCTAAAAACTTGGTTAAATTAAGTAAGAACAACAAATGAAAATTCGCAATATCTTCATTAACATCTAGCCATTGAAGACTGTATGCTATATAGTTGTATAAGCCTGCATCTTGCTGTTCTTCTTGTATACTATTGCCTAACATTTCTGCCAAGAACATAACAAGACTATTTTTTACAATATTGCTATGCAGTGTTCCATAAAGATTAAGGACTTTAACTTCTTTAATAGTTTCTAGCGTGCCTTTATTTTTATGACTTGCTGTAAGCTCTAATTGGGTTAAGGGTTGAAAATAAGCTGTTTTTAATTTTCCTTTTTTTGAAGCAAGTACGCCTCTAAGCAAATACGATTTTAAACCATCGGATTCGGTAAATGCTTTTACAATAAGACTAGTGTCTCCGTATTTTATAGATGTTAGAACAATTGCCTTTGTAGTAACCTGCATTGTAATTTTGGAATTGGGATAAAGATAGGTTTAAAGTTATTATAGAAGTACTATATAAAAACAAGAATGCGAAGTAATGAAAGTTACTTCGCATTTTATAGGTATACCTTTTTACTTTATATCACCCCTTGTGCAAGCATAGCATCAGCTACTTTTACAAAACCAGCAATATTAGCTCCTTTTACATAATTACAATAGCCATCTTTTTCTTTACCATATTCGATACAAGAATTATGAATATCTTCCATAATATCTTTAAGTCTTTGATCTACTTCTTCTCTTGACCAACTGATACGTAAAGAATTTTGCGACATTTCTAGCCCTGAAGTAGCAACACCACCAGCATTAGAAGCCTTACCAGGGGCAAAGAGTATTTTTGCTTCATGAAATTCATGAATTGCTTCTGGTGTTGAAGGCATATTTGCTCCTTCGGCAACTGCAATACATCCATTCTTAATTAGTGCTTTTGCAGCATCCCCATCTAGCTCATTTTGTGTTGCACATGGTAAAGCAATATCACAAGGAAGTTCCCATGGCGTTTTTCCTTTATGGTATTCTGCCGATTTGTATTTGTCTGCATATTCAGAAATTCTTCCGCGACGGTTATTCTTTAAATCCATCACAAAAGCCAATTTATCTGCATCTATACCATCCTTATCGTAAATATATCCGCCAGAATCTGAAAACGTTAAAACTTTTCCGCCTAATTGCAATACTTTTTCGGCAGCGTACTGCGCTACATTTCCAGAACCAGAAACAACTACCTTTTTCCCAGAAAAAGATTCTCCTTTGGTTTTAAGCATACTATTTGCAAAATATACCGTGCCGTAGCCTGTAGCTTCTGGGCGAATTAATGAGCCACCCCAAGAACGACCCTTACCAGTTAGTACACCGGTAAACTCGTTTCTAATTTTCTTATACATTCCAAACAAAAATCCTATCTCACGTGCACCAACACCTATATCCCCAGCAGGAACATCTGTATTAGGCCCAATATGCTTATTTAGTTCTAACATAAAAGCATGGCAAAAGCGCATTACTTCATCATCAGATTTTCCTTTTGGGTCAAAATCTGAACCTCCTTTACCACCACCCATAGGCAATGTTGTTAAGCTATTCTTGAAAACCTGTTCAAATGCTAAAAACTTTAATACACTCGCATTTACTGTTGGATGAAAACGAAGTCCGCCTTTGTAAGGGCCAATTGCAGAATTCATTTGAATACGGTATCCACGGTTTACATGAACTTCACCAGAATCATCTACCCACGCAACTCTAAAAGACAGTAATCTTTCTGGTTCAACCATACGAAGTAAAATATTCTTTCCGCTGTAAATATCATGTTTAACAATGTACGGAATAACAGTTTCTGCAACTTCCTGTACTGCTTGAATGAATTCGGGTTCATGTCCATTTCTACACTTAACCTCATCCATAAATGCTTTAATCTTTGCTTCCATAAAAGGCTTATAATTTATTTTTTTCTTTGTTTAAAAAAGATCCTAATTTATCGATTTAGGAATTTAACGTTAAAATTATGCTATTTGTATAATTTAAATAGGCAATTTTTATAAATTTTTTAAAAAACATTATCCAATAGCTTGCTCTAAATCAGCAATTAAATCGGCTATATCTTCTATACCAACACTTAGCCTAATAAGGGCATCTACCACACCGCTTTTTTCTCTTTCTTCTTTAGGGATACTTGCATGCGTCATACTAGCAGGATGACCTGCTAAGCTTTCTACTCCTCCTAAGGATTCGGCAAGTGTAAAAACTTGTAATTTTTCTACAATTTTAATGGCATCATCATAACTACTCCCATTAGGCACAAAAGAAATCATTCCGCCAAAATCACTCATTTGACTTTTTGCTATATCATGGTTTGCGTGTGATTTAAAACCAGGCCAATACACTTTCTCTATTTTAGGGTGATTAGCTAAGTACATTGCTACTTCTTTGCCATTTTCGCAATGGCGTTGCATACGTACATGAAGTGTTTTTATACCTCTTAGCGTTAAAAAACTATCCATAGGACCACAAACAGCACCACTTGCATTTTGTATAAAGTATAATTTATCTGCTAAATCTTTGTCTTTAACAATTAATGCTCCCACGACCACATCGCTATGTCCTCCCAAATATTTAGTAGCCGAATGCATAACAATATCTGCTCCTAAATCTAAAGGCCGCTGTAAATATGGTGTCGCAAAAGTATTGTCTACTGCCAACAGCACATTATGCTTTTTAGATAAACTAGCCACTGCTTTAACATCAATAATATTCATCATTGGGTTTGTTGGCGTCTCTATCCATATTAGCTTTGTATTGGCATTAATATTTTCTTCTATTTTGTCTAAAGATTGCATCCCTATAAAATGAAAGACAATGCCAAACTTTTCAAATATGTGTTTAAATAAACGATAACTACCCCCATATAAATCGTTAGTAGAAACTACTTCATCACCAGGGTTTAAAAGTTTAATTACTGCATCAATCGCTGCCATGCCACTTCCAAAAGCCAAACCATAACTTCCATTTTCTATACTTGCCAATGCGTTTTCTAATGCAGTTCTAGTGGGGTTAGCACTCCGCGAGTATTCAAAGCCTTTATGACCACCTGGTGTGCTTTGCGCATAGGTTGAGGTTTGGTAAATAGGAGGCATTACTGCACCATAAGCAGCGTCTGGTTCTTGCCTTCCATGAATCGTTTTGCTATTAAATTTTAAGTCTTTTGTACCCAAACTATAATTATATAACTACAAAGGTATTGTTAGTTTTCTAGTTAACAATAAATCTATAACTAGATACTAGTGCTTATTTTTGTTGCTCAAATCTACACACATGAAAAATTCCCTTGCCGTATTTTTTGTTACAATACTTTTGCTTGGTTGTGAAACAGACTCGAAGCTTACATTTAAAATCAAAGAGCTTAAAAATAAAGCTTGTGATGTTTGCCCAGAAATTGCAATCTCTACACCAAAAGCTTTAGGAAAACTTCGTGTTGTTGAAACAATTAATAAGGCTATTGATGAAGAAATTATTTATAACTTAAAATTTGATGACAGCATTAATGCAAATAGTATTGATAAGGCCATGCTATCCTTTACCAAAAGCTTTAAAAGTTTTACTGAAGAATTTAAGGATGAAACTCTTGTATGGGAAGCACAAACAAAAGGCGAAGTGAGCTTTCTAAATCCTAATATAACCACCATTATTCTAGACACTTATATCTTTACTGGTGGAGCACATGGCTATAGCTCAAAAACTTTTCTGAATTTTGATATTGAAAAAAATATAGAATTAGAAAACTATCAATTTTTTAAAAATATAGAGGGCTTTAGAGATTTTGCAGAAACAAAATTTAGGGCTATGTATACTATTCCTGAAGAAAATTCTATAAATACTACTGGGTTTATGTTTAGTGAAAACATTTTTAAGTTGCCAAAAAATTTAGGGTTTACAGATAAAGGTATTCAACTGGTATACAATCAGTACGAGATTGCTTCGTATGCGGATGGTTCTATTACACTTCTAATCCCTTTTAAAGAAGCCAATCAATTTTTAAAAGAAAACTATCAAGTAAAGTAATCTATAAACGGATGTAATTCAATTTCTTTGTAAAAAGTAAATGGTATTACCCTTAAAACAATAGCATGAAAAAAATATATCACTTAGCAACCTGCAAAACATGCCAAAAAATTTTAAAAGAATTAGAGCCTTTAGATGGTGTGGAACTTCGCGAAATAAAATCTAAAGGTGTGACACCAAAAGAGCTAGAAGAAATGCGTGCCCTTACTACTAGCTACGAAGACTTATTTAGTAGAAGAGCTATGCTTTTTCGCCAACGTGGTCTAAACACCCAAAAACTAGGCGAAGTAGATTACAAAGCACTAATTTTAGAACACTATACCTTTTTAAAAAGGCCTATTGTTCTAGTTGAAGATAAAATCTTTATTGGAAACGCTAAAAAACAGGTCGATGGTGCAAAAGAAGCCTTGCATTAATGAGTAAACGTACACTAGCATTTCTAGCAGCAATTGGAGCCACTACTATTTATGGACTTAACCATACCATAGCTAAAGGCGTAATGCCACTGTACATAAAACCTTTTGGTTTTATACTCTTACGAGTAATTGGCGCCTCTATTTTATTTTGGATGATATCTATTTTTGGTCCTAAAGAAAAAATAGAAAAGAAAGATTGGGGTAGAATGCTTTTAGCTGCTTTATTAGGTATGGTTATTAACATGAATGCTTTCTTTAAAGGACTTCAGTTATCAACTCCAATAAATAGTTCTGTACTTATTACCATAAGTCCCATTATTGTAATTTTATTATCTGCTTTCTTCTTAAAAGAAAGAATAACCTTTAATAAAGCTTTAGGAGTTTTTCTTGGCTTTGTTGGGGCTTTAATCTTAGTGCTTTTTGGTGCAGAAATACGCCAAGATGCTCCTAATATACTTCTTGGCAATACCCTATTTATACTAAATGCAACTGCATATGCAACTTATTTAATTGTAGCTAAAAAACTAGTTGCTAAATACCATCCTTTTACTTTAATGAAATGGTTATTTACTATAGCTTTGTTGATTAATTTACCTTTTACCCTACCAGAGTTTTTAGAAATACAATGGGCTAATATGCCACTTTGGGTTTATGGTACTCTTAGTTTTGTAATTATTGGAACTACATTCTGCACCTACCTATTTAATATTTTTGCAATGACCCAATTAAAAGCTTCGACTATTGGTGCCTTTATCTATATACAACCTTTGTTTGGAATTATTTTCGCTCTAATTGCAGGCAAAGACAGCCTTACAATGGTAAAAGTTGGTGCTACTGTTTTAGTATTATCAGGTGTTTATTTAGCAAGTAAAAAAATAAAAACAGCCACGTAGTTAATACACGTATATTATTCTAAATCCTTAGGTACTCGAGCAAACTTACGGGTATCTTCTTTTGTTAGAGTTTTAAAGTTTTCTACACGTTCTACTTTATCAAAAGCATCCATAAAAACTTGCGGCAATGAGGTGAGTTTGCGTTCAGCTAAATCCATCCAAGCGCCCATCATTTCGCAACGCGCAAAATTTCTTCCACTGGCATCATAAAAATTATGCTCAAATTCAAAGAACATTCCATCTTCACTCATGCCCTTAAAGCCTAAAGATACTTTAACTGGTTTTCCTGCAAAAACTTCTTTAAAATAGTACATATGCTCATAAAAAACCACTGGGCCAATATTGTATTCTGCCATAGACTTTTGGTTAAACCCTAACTGCCCCAAGTAAGCCATACGGGTATGACTCATAAAATTTATATACGCGGAGTTTGCCAAATGTCGATTGGCGTCTAAATCACTCCAACGAATATCAAATTCTTTAAAAAACATTGTGTCTGGTTTAATGAATGTCCGTAAGTGCCAACGTATTTTTTGGCATATTCAAAGATACTGTGGATATCTTTATACTAGGTATTGGAGTAAGAAAGTTTTATAAAAAATCTGGCCGATAAAATATTCCCGACCAGACAGGTTAACTTATTATTGCAATAAAATTTTATTCAGCAGGAGTACTTCGTTGGTAGCTAAAGCCACCACCGCCACCGCCACCTTGCGACCAATCGGTAAACACTACATCAATAAAAATATTTTCTTGGATTAAATGTAATACATAATTTGTACCACTACTTACCGCTTGCGGAGGATTAGATACAGTTTGCCCCCATGTCATAAAGTCAAGGGTCGATAGGTCATCTGTGGTAAATCCAACTGCCCACTCTGTACCTTCGGGCGAAGGGCTGTTACGCTGTCCTGGAGCAAATGATTCCTCTTGCGCTATATTAAAAAGACCCATTGTATTTCCACGAGTGATGATGACATTCTCCGTAATCATATCTTGATTCTCTGATAATGTAAAATCTGCATTTGGAGCCTTAGTAATTTGGATAGGAGGACCTGAAAAAATAGTTGCTCCTGTTGTATCTTGAGCTTCTTCTAAAATAAAGTTAAACGTACCTCCACTGGAAGTTCCTGTCTGGTTTAACCAGAACGTATATTCCCCTACTGCCAGTTCGCCATCAAAACCTATAGCATCTTGCAATTGTCCCGCAACGGAGAGAATATCATTTCCTACATTATCATCTCCATATAAGATACCTCCTAAAAGTTGTGAAGCTTCAGGGTTTCCATCATTAATAACATCTACGGGAAAGGTATTGCCAGAAACTATACCTAAAAATGCAGGGTTATTATCTTCAGCTTCATAAACATCTAATACTAATTCTGAAAGTTGAAAACCATTAGGAACAGCTATAGTAAAATAATCTACATCCCTACTGTCTACTCCTACTTGATTAGCAATTATTCTGTTATTACCTTGCTGTAATGTAATTGCAGTTGGTGCTGTATTATCATTAGATAAATCTCCATCTGTATTTTCATCAAACACCAAATCTTCTACATCAGGAACAGGGTCATCCATTTGTTCTTCAGCTTCTTCAGGCTCTTCAGGCTCTTCAGTTATTGAATCATCATCGCTACATGCTATTATCATAGATAACAGAGCAAATACATAAATTAATTTTTTCATTTAAAATTTTTATTTAGTTGTCGTTTAAATTTTATGTTACTAACAATCCTTTAAAAAAGTATCTCTTGTAAATTTATTTTACTTTAGTAAAAAAATAAAAATGAGTCAAAAAGCACCATTTATAAACGACCTTTCTTTACCAGCTGTAGCTGCACCAATGTTTTTGATTTCTGGGCCTAAATTGGTCATAGCATGTTGCAAAAATGGTATTATTGGTACTTTTCCTGCATTAAACCAACGTACTAGTGAGGGTTTTGAAGAATGGCTTATCGAAATTAAAACCGAGCTTAAAAAGTTTGAAGAAGAAACAGGTAAAAAACCAGCTCCTTTTGGGGTAAACCTTATTGTACACCCAACCAACCCTCGTTTAGAAGCAGACGTCAAACTCTGCGTAAAACATCAGGTCCCATTAGTAATTACTTCTTTGGGTGCGGTTTCTATGGTTATTGATGCCATACATAGTTATGGAGGTATCGTTTTTCACGATGTAATTAAAAAACGGCACGCAGAAAAAGCTGCTGGAGCTGGTGTAGATGGCTTAATTTTAGTTGCTGCTGGAGCAGGTGGACATGCGGGTACAATTAACCCAATGAGTTTGGTTGCCGAGATTAAAAAATTCTTTCATAAAACAATTTTGCTTTCTGGTTGTATCTCTACAGGGCGCGATATTGCTTCTGCCATGCAAATGGGAGCAGATTTAGCCTATATGGGAACTCGTTTTATAAATGCTGATGAAAGCAAAGCACCGCAAGAATATAAAGATATGATTATAGCCGCTGGTGCAAGTGATGTAACCTATACAGCTTCTATTTCTGGCGTGCATGCTAATTTCTTAGCTGCAAGTTTAAAAGCAGCAGGACTTACAGAAGAGGATTTAAAAAAAGACACTAAAATAGATTTTGGCAAAGAACTAGACACCGAAGCTAAAGCATGGAAAACTATTTGGTCTGCAGGCCAAGGAGTAACTACTATAGAAAATACGGTTCCTGTTGCAGAATTAATAGGTACACTTAAGGCTGAGTTTAAAAATGCCATTGAAGCGCAATATCAACTATTAAATACTTATCCAAAATAATTAAAAATTAAACTCCCTAGCCTTAAAGGAAGAATAGTACTATGCCTATAATAGCTTCTGAGTATAATCCGCCATTTTTGTTTAAAAATGGGTATTTTTCAACGATTTATGCCGGAATTTGGCGAAAAATAGCCGATTTTGAACAAAAACGCGAAAGAATTGAATTGCCAGATTCTGACTTTTTAGACCTCGATTGGAGTTTTTCGTCTTCTAAAACGAACAAGGTGGCTGTTCTTATTCACGGACTAGAGGGTGATGCTCAACGTGCCTATATTTTAGGAAGTGCAAAAATTTTAAACGAAAATGCCTATGACGTTTGTGCCATCAATTTACGTTCGTGTAGTGGCGAACAAAATAGACTATTTTGTGCCTATCACTCTGGAAAAACAGAAGATTTAGACGCCGTTATTCAGCATATTTTAAGCAACAGAAACTATAATGAAATCTTTATCAAAGGTTTTAGCCTAGGTGGTAATATGGCCTTGAAATATTTAGGAGAAAACAGAACTATCCCCAAAGAAATAAAAGCTGCTATGGCTGTCTCAGTTCCCTGCGACCTGCATAGTTCTTGCATAGAATTATTAAAGCCAAAGAACAAAGCTTATGCTTCTAGATTTAAAAAGAATTTAATTGAAAAATTAAAACAGAAGCAGAAACAATTTCCAGAAAAAGTAACTGACGCTGATATCAAAAATGTAATCACCTTAAAAGATTTTGACGACATCTACACCAGTCGTGCTCATGGCTTCAAAGACGCGATGGATTATTATGAAAAAAGCAGTTGTTTACAGTTTTTACCCTACATTAAAACCCCCACACTACTACTAAATGCAAAAAACGATTCTTTTCTGGGACCAAAATGTTTTCCATATAAAGAGGCTGAAAACAACCCAAAATTCTATTTAGAGGTTTCTAAATATGGGGGGCATGTTGGTTACTACGGCCCTAAAAATATTACCTATAATGAAAAAAGAGCGATACGTTTCTTTAACAAAATGTCTTAGTTTTCTTTAAAAAAAC
>CAZLUS010000030.1:0-7761 GCA_964562775.1 uncultured Flavobacteriaceae bacterium
TAAGGGACAAACAGCGCATAGAGATTCGTTAGATATTGTAAGCTTAGGGAAAGACGGTGTCCTTAAAGTAAGTCCTTTTTATTATTGGAGTGATGCTGAATTGGATGACTATTTAGAGGAACACAATTTACCAAATGAACATACATATTTTGACCCAACTAAAGTTTTAGAAAATAGAGAGTGTGGTTTGCATTTATAAACAAACTATTAAGAAGTCGGAATTTCTGTAAATAAAGGTGACTGTCAAATAATTTAGAAATAATACACTAGTAAACTCAAGACTTTGAATAACGTATTGCAAGAAATAGAAAAACCTACAATGGAAACAGATTTTTTAGAGGTTAATACTTTAGAAAGTGAAGCTATTTATATTTTTCGTGAAGTTGTAGCCCAATTTGAAAAACCAGTACTCCTTTTTTCGGGAGGAAAAGATTCTATAACGCTAGTGCGTTTGGCTCAAAAAGCTTTTTGGCCTGCTAAAATACCTATGCCATTAATGCATATAGATACAGGTCATAATTTTCCTGAAACAATAGCTTTTAGAGATAAATTGGTTAAAGAACTAGGGGTAGAACTTATTGTTCGTAATGTACAAGATTCTATTGATGAGGGTAAAGTAATTGAAGAAACTGGCAAGTATGCAAGTCGTAATATGCTTCAAACAACTACACTGTTAGATGCAATTGAAGAATTTAAATTTGATGCTTGTATTGGGGGAGCAAGAAGAGATGAAGAAAAAGCACGTGCTAAAGAACGTATTTTTTCAGTTCGTGATGATTTTGGACAATGGGACGAAAAAAATCAAAGACCAGAATTATTTGACTTATTAAATGGTAAAATTGAACTAGGGCAAAACGTTAGAGTTTTTCCTATCAGTAACTGGACAGAGTTGGATGTGTGGAGCTATATTGAACAAGAAGATATTGAAATTCCCTCTATTTATTTTGCGCATAAAAGAAACATTTTTGTAAGAGATGGTCTTATTTGGTCGGCAGAAGATGAAGTGGTATTTAGAGCAGATGATGAAATAGTTGAAAAACGTACAGTTCGTTTTAGAACCGTAGGAGATATGTCATGTACTGCTGCGGTTGAATCAAATGCTGATACTATTCAAAAAGTAGTAGCAGAAATTAGAGATTCAAAAATTTCTGAACGTGGAGCACGTATAGATGATAAACGCTCTGAAGCGGCAATGGAAAAAAGAAAGCAACAAGGTTATTTTTAGTGTATGGAGGTTTTAAAGATTGCTACAGCTGGTAGTGTAGACGATGGTAAAAGTACGTTGATAGGTCGTCTATTGTATGATACTAAATCACTAACAGATGATAAATTAGAAGCTATTAGCAAGAGTAGCAAGAAAAAAGGATATGATTATTTAGACTTTTCTTTAGCTACAGATGGTTTGGTTGCAGAACGAGAACAAGGTATAACTATAGACGTTGCTCATATTTATTTTTCAACACTAAATAAGAGCTATATAATTGCTGATACTCCTGGGCATATAGAATATACCCGTAATATGGTTACAGGGGCATCTACATCCCAAGTAGCTTTAATATTAATTGATGCTAGAAAAGGGGTTATAGAACAGACCTATCGTCATTTTTTTATCAATAACTTATTACGTGTAAAAGATGTAATTGTAGTGGTTAATAAAATGGACTTGGTAGATTATGCCGAAGAAGTTTTTGAAGATATCAAAACCAATTTTGAAAAGTTAAATACCAATAGTACCTATGAGGAGCAAAATGTAAGTTATGTTCCAGTTAGTGCTTTAAACGGAGATAATGTAGCAAAGAAAAGCGATTCTATGTCTTGGTATGTAGGTGATACGATACTAGAACATCTAGAAAAATTAGATACGTCAGCTATTATTGATAAAGGATTAGTTCGTTTTCCAGTCCAATCTGTAATTAGACCAAAAACAAAAGAGTTTCATGATTTTAGAGGTTTTGCAGGTAAAATTTATGGAGGAAATTTCCAAGTAGGTGATGCGGTAACGGTATTTCCGTCACTAACAAAAACAAAAATAAAAGCGATATATTTTTATAATAAGTCTTTTGATAAAGCTAGCTCTGGAAGTTCTGTAACAATAACCTTAGAAGATGAGGTGAACATTACTAGAGGAGATATGTTAGTGAAAAATGAAGAGCTTCCAAATGTAAAAAAAGAATTAAGTGCAACAGTTTGTTGGATGGATAATAAGCAACTGACTCCTGGTACAAAATATATCGTTCAGCATAATAGTAATAGAGTTCTGTCAAAGATTTCAGCAATAAAAAATATTATTTTAACAGATTTTTCGGGCAGTAAAGACTCAGATAACAAATTAGCTTTAAATGAGATTGGTGAGGTTGAAATAAAATTAAGTAAACCAATTTTTTACGATTCATATATCGATAATAAATCTAACGGTTCATTTATTTTAATAGATGAACAAACAAATGCTACGGCAGGAGTTGGATTTATAAACTAGCTTATAATATACTATTTTCTATGAGTGCATCTTATAATATTATATCTATAGCTAATGAAGTTTTTTAATAGATTTTAGATTTATAGAATTTAAAATCTTAGTAGTACTTTTACGCTAGATGAAGTACTTATTACGACTTTTACTTTTTGCATCACCTTTTTTTATATTCGCTCAAGAGGGTAACCGTACAAAAAAATATGTATTGGATGTTAATCAATTTAATGGAACCATACTTTTACATAGCCCAGATATTGCTCATTTAATTACCGAGCACCCTAATGGATATATATTATCACTTAATCAAAAGCGTTTTGGCGATGAAGAATGGGAAGCAGAATTTGGCTACCCAGATACAGGCTATACTTTTATATATCAAAATACGCAAAACCCTACTTTAGGAGATAGCTTTGGAGTATATGCCCACTATAATTTTTACTTTTTTAAACGAAATGTTCAGCTGCGTATAGGGCAAGGAATAGCATATAACACAAACCCTTACGATAGAGATACTAACTTTCGTAATAATGCTTATGGTTCGCATATATTAAGTTCTACTATGGCAATGCTTAATTTTCAAAAAGAAAATATTGTTGCAGGTTTTGGTGTAAAGGCAGGTTTGTCACTTATCCATTATTCTAATGCCAATGTTAAAGCGCCAAATACTTCTACAAATACGGCAGCATTAAATTTTGGTTTAACCTACGATTTAGATGGAGGACTAAGCTATGATTTTATACCAAAGACCCCTAGAGAAAAAGTAATAGAACCAATACGATATAATTTAATTTTTAGAAGTGGTGTTAATGAAAGTGATGAGATAGGTTCTGGTCAATTTGGTTTTGCAATTTTTTCTGCGTATGCTGACAAAAGATTAAGTAGAAAAAGTGCAATTCAACTCGGTTCCGAAATATTTTTTTCTAATTTTTTAAAAGAACTAATTCGGTTTCAAGCAACTTCTTTTCCAGAAATGAATGTCTCACCAGACACAGATTTTAAACGCGCAGGTATTTTTGTTGGACATGAATTATTCATTAATAAATTAAGTGTAATAACTCAACTAGGCTACTATATTTACTACCCTTTTGATTTTGAAGGTAGGGTTTATAATAGAATCGGACTTAAAAGATATTTTGGCAATAAATTATTTGGAAATGTAACCTTAAGGTCGCATGGAGCAGCAGCCGAAGCAGTGGAATTTGGAATTGGAGTGCGATTATAGTTATTGATATGTTAGAACTTAGATTTTTAAATAGTACTATTTTTTCGAGGGCGGTCAAAAGCTATTTGGTATTATTAGGCTCATTTTTAGCTATATCATGTAATTCTATTAATGCTCCAGATTGTATTCAAAATGCAGGAGATATAGTACGGCAAGAAGTTAGTATGCCCGAATTTAGTAGCATAACGGTTTTTGAAAAGTTAAATTTGGTGCTCACCCAAGGAGATACTCAGTTAGTCGAAATAGAGACTGGAGAATTTTTAATTGATGAGGTTTTTGCTGAGGTGGAAGGCGAAAGACTTATACTTAGAAACGAAAACACCTGTAATTTTGTCCGTGATTTTGGTATAACTACTATTTATGTAACAGCTCCCAATATTACAGAAATTAGAAGTAGTACAGGAGGCTTAATTTCTAGTAATGGCGTATTAGATTACAATAATTTGAGCTTAGTGTCCGAAAGCTTTAATAATCCAGAAACAGAAACTACAGATGGTTCTTTTAATCTAGAGCTAGTCTCCGAAACAGTTTCTATTCTTACAAATGGAATAGCATTTTTTCAATTGGCAGGTACAGCTGCTAATTTTAATATAACTGTAGCAGCTGGAGATTCAAGAATTGAAGCAGAAAATCTTATTGCTAACAATGTAAACTTAAATCACCGAGGTTCAAATAATATTTTTGTAAACCCGCAGCAGCGTATTAGTGGTGTTATAAGAGGTAATGGTGATGTGATAAGTAGTAACCGTCCACCAGAAATAGAGATTGAAGAACTATTTAATGGGCGATTAATTTTTATAGATTGATTGCTGAAAAGAAAGACCTTTGAATGCAGTATTAAAATATTTTAAAAACTTTTTCTCATCAAAAGTTACGCCTACACATATAGATGAGCTAGAAGGTTTTGCAAAAGTTGATGCTATCTTACAATATCTAGTTATAGAAAAAAGATTACCAGGTGCATCGGTTACAATACTAAGAAACGGACAACATATTTTAAATAAAGGATATGGCTATGCAGCTTTAGAAGAAAGAGTCACTATTGATACCTCTAATACAGTTTTTAGAATTGCAAGCATATCTAAATGTATTACGGCATTGGCTTTTGGTAAAATGGTAGAAGAAGGTATTTTAGACTGGGATGATTCTTTTTATAAATATGTAACGGATTATCCAAAAAAGAAATATGATTTTACCTTAAGACAGTTAGCAAGCCATACTGCTGGCATTAGAGCTTATAAAGGTAAAGAGTATGGCTTAAATAAACCATTTTCTATAGAAGAGAGTATAGCAGTTTTTAAGAATGACCCTTTGGTGTTTGAACCTGGTAAAGGGTATTTATATAATAGTTTTGATTTTGTACTACTATCTCTTGCTATGGAGAAAGCTAGTGGCGTTCCTTTTCAAGATTATGTAAAAGAAAAAATTCTTGAGCCATTAGGGATGACTACTACTTTTTCGCTATCAAAAGAACAAAGCGGTATAGTCGACCAACAGGCACAACCCTATACAAAATACAGTACAGGTTTTAAAAAGGCAATGTCAGTCAATAATTTTTACAAATTGGCAGGTGGGGGTTATATAGCAACCAGTGAAGATATTGCTAAATTAGGTGAAGCCATATTAAATAAAGATTTGCTAAAAACTGAAACATATAAAGAATTACTCATAGCTCAGCATATAAATGGTGGGTCTACGTATTATGGTTTAGGCTTTCAGGTTAGTGAAGATAAAGAAGGTAGGCCTTTTGTAGGGCATGTAGGGAGTAGTGTTGGAGCATATTCTAATCTATTTGTATACCCAAAAGAAAAACTTGTTGTTGTTGTTTTAGTGAATTGCACAGACCCTAAAATTCAAGAGACTTTAGATGAGATGGTTACAAATCTAATAGAAACTACTGCTTTGTAATATGGAAAGAAAAGCTATTTCTAATAGAGAAGATATTAATTTGTTAGTTACTAGGTTTTATGAAAAAGTTAGAGAGGATGCTGAAATAGGACATTTTTTTAACAGTACTATTACAGATTGGCCAGAGCATATAGAAAAGCTAACAGATTTTTGGGAAACTAATTTATTCTTTGTTCAAAAGTATAAGGCAAACCCTTTACAAGTTCATGTAGATCTAGATGAAGAAAAAGGGCATACAATTACAAATTACCATTTTGGAATCTGGTTACGGTATTGGATTGAAACTATAGATACTTATTTTAAGGGAGATAATGCAGAAAAGGCAAAACAGCGCGCAAGAAATATAAGTGTAAGGATGTTTATGTTGATTTTTGAACGTCAACAGAACAGCCAAAATGGTAGTTGAACTGACTTTTTGTGCAGTACAAAGAAAAATAAAGGGAAGCGGGAACAAAAAAAATTAGTTTTATAGTCTAAATGAAGCTACCAAATGAAAAAAAGTATTTTACTTTTCGCACTTTTTATTGTTGCACTAATTGTGTTTAAGCTTAGCTTAACAGACAAAGATAACACCCCCTCTAAAGAGTTAGTATCTATAAGTAAGGATAGTAGAGTAGCTAAGAATTAGTAGCCTTTACATCGCAGTTAATTCTGTAAACAAACTTTCTAAATTTTTATTTTTTCTGCTCAGCTGCAAGGTTTTTAACTGGTTATCATGAGCAAAATCAAAAACGGCAGGGCGCATATCTTTTTGCGTATTAAAAGTAATTTCGTAAACAAAACCTCCTGTATTTTTCACCGCAGTAACTTCTGGTAATTTATTTAATAATACCTCTTCAACCCGGTAGTCAAATTCAACCTCAATAATTTGTTGTTCTACTTCTTGTAAATCGGATAATTTTTTATCAGCAACTATTTCTCCTTTGTTAATAATAATAACACGGTCGCAAACAGCTTCTACCTCTTTCATTATATGTGTAGATAATAGAATAGTCTTTTCTTTACCAATAGTTTTTATAAGTTTTCTTATTTCAATGAGTTGATTAGGGTCTAGCCCTGTAGTAGGCTCATCTAATATTAATACTTCGGGGTTGTGTAATAATGCTGCTGCAAGGCCTACACGTTGTCTATACCCTTTAGAAAGTTGCTCAATTTTTTTATGAGCCTCATTGGTTAAACCAGTTTGGTCAATAACGTCATGTATGCGCTCTTTAGAAACATTGTATACTTCAGCATTAAAAGAAAGGTATTCTTTTACATACATTTCTAAATAAAGCGGATTGTGTTCTGGTAAGTAACCGATACTTTTTTGAACATCACTTTTCTTACTACTTACATTAAAACCATTAACTTGAGCTTTACCAGAATCTGCATTGTGATAAGTTGTTAAAACACGCATCATGGTAGATTTTCCAGCACCATTAGGTCCTAGAAAACCAACTATTTCCCCTTTCTTAATTGAAAATGAAACAGTATTTAAAGCCTTTTGATTTCCAAAGGTTTTAGTGATATTCTTAACAGTAATCGACATCAATCTAAGTTTATAAATCAAAAATAAGCTATTCTTTCTTCAGAAATAAATTTACATATTCGTAATAAACCGATAATGAATCATGTCTATTTGTAATAAATAGAGGCATTATTAAAAAAAATAAAAAAATGCAGCAATATCTTTTGATTTCTCAAAGGAATACATAATCTTCGCTAAGAATTACAAAAAAATGACAAAGACGTATTTCTGGAACGGTTCTTATTTCTATTTCTTTTATAAAAGAAATACAGGACTGTTGTAATATACGCTACGTATAATAAACATTTAAAGTCCTGATATAAATCGGGACTTTTTTTTTGCCATGAATTTAAAGATAGCAATACAAGGAATAAAAGGAAGTAATCACCATCAAGTCGCTAAAGACTTTTTTGGAGATGCTATTGATTTAGTACCCTGTTTATCTTTTGACAGTTTAATAGCAAGTCTAATAAACGGAACTTCAGATAAAGCTGTTATGGCCATAGAAAACTCTATTGCAGGTTCTATTATACCTAATTACAATCTTATTTACCATAATAACATGCATATTATTGGAGAGTATTATCTTAATATTCACCATAATTTAATGGTTAAAAAGGGAGTGCATATTAGTGACTTAAAAGAAGT
>CAZLUS010000030.1:7861-21300 GCA_964562775.1 uncultured Flavobacteriaceae bacterium
TTCACCATAATTTAATGGTTAAAAAGGGAGTGCATATTAGTGACTTAAAAGAAGTCCACTCACACCCCATGGCATTGTTACAATGCAAAGAATTTTTCAAGCAATATTCAAACATAAAATTAGTCGAAGATGTAGATACAGCAGAGACTGCAAAAAGGATACAAGAAAAAGGCTTAACGACTATTGGAGCTATAGCACCCAAAGTAGCTGCAGATTTGTACCATTTAGAAATTATTGCTCCAGAAATACAGACTATAAAGAAAAATAGCACTCGTTTTATTATTATTAAAAAGAAAAATAAGGTTTTACCCAAAGAAACTATAAACAAAGCTTCGCTTAGGTTTATTACAGATCATAAAAGAGGTAGTCTAGCAACTGTTTTAAATGTTATGAGCGATTGTAATATGAACTTAACAAAAATACAATCATTACCTGTTATAGAAACGCCATGGAAATATGCTTTTTTTGTTGATGTAACTTTTGATATTTATAACGACTTTAATAAAGCTAAATCTTTGTTAGAAATTATGTCTGAAGATTTTAGAATTTTAGGAGAATATAAAAGTGCTTTAAAGAAATGAAAACAGCAGAACGATTAAAATCTGTACAAGAATATTATTTCTCAAAAAAACTAAAAGAGGTTAGAGAACTAATAGCAAAAGGCAAGCCTATTATAAATATGGGTATTGGCAGTCCAGATTTGGCGCCAGCTCCTAAAGTTATAGAAGCATTACAAAATAGCCTTTTTGATACTACTGCGCATCAATACCAGAGTTACCAAGGTTTGCTAGAATTTAGAGAGGCAATAGCATCTTTTTACAAGATAAATTTTGGAGTTAATGCCAACCCCAATACCGAAATTTTACCCTTAATGGGATCAAAAGAAGGTATTATGCATATTAGTATGGCTTTTTTAAATAAAGGCGATGAAGTGCTAATTCCTAACCCTGGTTACCCAACTTACGAATCAGTTACAAAGTTGGTAGAAGCCGTACCAAGACCCTATAATTTAAGAGCAGATAATGGATGGTTTCCAGACTTAGGAGGATTAGCAAAAGAAGATTTAAGTAAAGTGAAATTGATGTGGTGTAGTTATCCACATATGCCTACTGGAGCTAAGGTTTTAAAAGAACAACTAAAAGAGTTGATTGCTTTTGCAAAAAGTAACAATATCCTTTTGGTTAATGACAACCCCTACAGTTTTGTTTTAAATGAAAACCCTACTAGTATTTTGGCAATAGAAGATGCCAAGGCTAATTGTTTAGAATTAAATAGCCTTAGTAAAACTTTTAATATGGCAGGCTGGCGTGTAGGTATGGTGTTGGGTAATAGTGAGAATATAAATGCTATTTTAAAGGTAAAAAGTAATATGGATTCTGGTATGTTTTACGGTATTCAAAAAGGTGCAATTGAAGCTTTGAAAAGTGATGCTGATTGGTTTAAATCTTTAAACCAAGTATACGCTACTCGTAGAAATTTAATCTATAAACTTATAGATAAATTAGGCGCTACCTATGATAAAAATGCAGTTGGCATGTTTGTATGGGCTAAACTACCAGCTGGCTCAAAATCTTCTGAGGCATATATAGATGATTTACTGCATGACAAAAATATTTTTGTAGCTCCAGGTACTATTTTTGGAAGCAACGGAGAAGGATATATTCGGTTTTCTTTATGCGTAAAAGAGGATAAAATTAATGAAGCCCTAACTAGATTTTAAATGGAAAATACAAATGTTGTAATAATAGGTTTAGGATTAATAGGAGGGTCTTTTGCAAAAGACCTAAAACGCTTACACCCTAATACTAAGATTTTAGGTATAGACACTAATAAAGAACATATAGATAAGGCTATGTCAATGGGATTGATTGAGGCTGAAATAGACTATAATGGCTTATTAGATGTGGATATGGTTTTGGTAGCTACACCTGTCGATGTATTGGTAAAAGAGCTGCCAAAAATATTAGATGCTGTTGGTGAAGAAACTGTGGTGTTTGACGCAGGGTCTACTAAAAGTTTAGTATGTAAAACTGTGGAAAATCACCCAAAAAGAAGAAATTTTTTAGCTACTCACCCAATTGCTGGTACTGAGTTTTCTGGTCCAGAGGCTGCTATAGAAAACCTATACAAAGGTAAAACCAATATTATCTGCGAAGTAGAAAAAACGGCTTTTAAATTGCAAGAGAAAGCATTACAATTATTCAATGATATGGGGATGCGTATTCGGTATATGAATGCAGAAGCCCATGATAAACATATCGCATACGTATCTCACCTATCACATATTAGTTCATTTATGTTGGGAAAAACTGTTATTGAAAAAGAAAAGAATGAACGTGATATTTTTGACATGGCCGGTAGTGGATTTGAAAGTACGGTACGTCTTGCAAAAAGTTCGCCAGTAATGTGGACACCTATTTTTGAGCAGAATAAAGACAATGTAATCGAAACATTAGATGAGTACATTCAGAATTTAGAAAAATTTAAAAAAATGCTTGAAGAAGATGATTTTGAGGGAGTGCATAATGAAATGAATAATACCAATAAGATAAAACAAATATTAAACGGAATACCACTTACAAAATAGAATATACCTATGAAAAATTCAAAAGAGATGAGAACTTGGTTGGATGACATGGCTTTGTCTCATCCTTTAGTAATTGCAGGACCTTGCAGTGCAGAAACTGAAGAACAAGTATTGAAAATTGCTCATGAACTTAAAGATACCGATGTAAATTACTATCGTGCTGGTATTTGGAAGCCAAGAACCCGCCCTGGTAATTTTGAGGGAGTAGGGGCAATAGGACTTAAGTGGCTACAAAAGGTTAAAGAAGAAACAGGCTTAAAAACAGCAACAGAAGTTGCTAATAAGGCTCATGTAGAATTGGCTTTAGAACACGATATAGATTTGTTATGGATTGGTGCACGATCAACTGTAAGTCCATTTATAATGCAAGATTTAGCCGATGCTCTTGAAGGTACGGATAAAATAGTATTGGTAAAGAATCCTGTAAATCCAGATTTGGCACTGTGGTTGGGTGGTATAGAAAGACTACATACCGCAGGTATAAAAAAACTAGGCGCTATTCATAGAGGCTTTTCGACCTATGAAAAGTCTAAATATCGTAATATACCAGAATGGCAGTTGGCTATTGAATTTCAGAATAAATTTCCAGACTTGCCATTAATTAATGACCCATCTCATATAACAGGTAAAAGAGATATGGTTTTTGATGTCTCACAAACAGCGCTAGATCTTAATTTTGATGGATTAATGATAGAAACGCATACTGACCCTGATAATGCTTGGAGTGATGCAGCGCAGCAAGTGACCCCTAAACATTTAGTACAAATAATGCAAGATTTAAAAATTAGAAAAGAGACTGATGAAGAAGCAGATTACAATTCTAAATTAAGTAATCTAAGAGCGCAGATAGATGTAGTTGATAATCAGCTTATAGACACGCTAGGCAAACGTATGAAGATTGCAGATGGGATTGGTGAGTTAAAAAAACAAAAAAATGTTGCGGTATTACAATCTAATCGTTGGAATGCAATTTTAGGTAAAATGATTTTAGAAGGAGAACGCAGAGGGCTTAGTGAAGAGTTTGTTTTAAGAATGTTTAAGGCAATACATCAAGAATCAATCAATCATCAAGAGAAAATTTTGAAAGCTTAAGATGTATCTTAAATTTTAAAAAGAAATGTCATTTACTTAGAAATGGCATTTTTTTTTGATTCAAATTGTAACAATGTAGTTTAACCTTCATCTTTACAACACAAAATAACACGATTATGAAAAATATTTTTACACTATTCCTTCTGTTTGTTTCAGCAATTTCACTTTCACAGTATACTATTGATAAAAAAGTTGGTGGTTTTAATGAAATAAAGGTTTTTGACTTGATAGAAGTAAACATGATTCAATCTCATGAGAATCGTATTTTAATTAAGGGAGAAAATGTAGACGATATTAAATGGGTAAATAAAGACGGCACATTAAAACTTAGGATGCAGCTGGACAAAAAATTTACTGGCGAAGATACCTTCATTGAGGTGTATTACACAGATGTATCAATTATAGATGCTAATGAAGGAGCTAAAATTACTTGCAATGAGATGATTAATAAGAGTAGAATAGAATTGCGTGCACAAGAAGGTGCTAAGATAAGCATAGGAATGGATGTTTCTTATGCAGATATTAGAGCTATTACAGGAGGTATAGTAGAAGCTTCTGGTTTAGCAGAAAACCAATCGATAGTTATAAATACTGGAGGTATTTTTGAGGGTAGAGAATTAAAAACTCAAACTACAAAAGTAAAAATAGCTGCTGGTGGCGAAGCAGAAGTTTACAGCTCTGAACAAATAGATGTTAATGTAAAAGCTGGTGGAGATGTAGTTATTTATGGTAATCCTAAGAAAGTAAATAAAAAGACTTTTGTTGGTGGAAGAATAAAAATAGTCGATTAATATAGATTAAACAGATTATAATACCTACTCTTCTATTTTATAGAATACTTGAGTGATATAAACAAAAAGCCCTCTTTATAAAATCAAGAGGGCTTTTTAGTCTTATTGTATTATTTATTGTATTGAAAAATCAAATACAGATTGATTTTTTCTTCCTTGTGGTACTTCTCCTTGATATAAAAAAGCGTATTCTCCTGGCTCTAGACTAGTAGGTGTTACTTTAAAAACATTCCCTTCAATTTCCTCAATATCAAAACCTATTGCAAATTTAGGGTCAATTCCTTCATTACTCGAAAGCCAATTACTTTTTCCAGTTAAAACTTCTCTTGAATTTTGTTTTTCTTTAACCTTAAGTTTTACAAGAACAAACTCATTTGGATTACTTGCTACTCTAAACCACCAATTTAATAAACCAGATTGAGTTCCTTGATTGTTTTGTAAATTATCTACTTCGGTAGTAGCAGGGTTAAATTTAAAGGTGAATTCTGGGTTGCTGGTTTTAATAACATTATTACTTTTTGTTCTCGGTAACTTTGCTTTTTTTGTGGAATTAATAAAACCAGAAACTAATTTTTGCGCTACTTGATTGTTTTTTGTTCCAGAAAAAATTGTGGGTTGTATCAGCTCCTGCTCATTATCTGCATTTACATAGTAAATACCTGTTTTAGATTTTGTGTTTTGCTTAGATTTTTCCATAACAACAGAAATCACTTCAGAAGACACACCAGCTTTTTTTAGCTTACTTAAGCCATTAATACTAGCATCAAATTTTACATCAGAAGTATATATTTTGTCGATAATTAAATTATCGTCAAAACCAAGTTCCTTCATTTGGATAATACTTTTATTAGTAATAACCTCTTGAGCTATAATAGAATTACAAAATGTAAAAAGTAAAACAGCGAAAAATAATTTTTTAATCTTCATAGTGGGTTTGATTTAGTGATATGTAATTCAATAATACTATAAAAATGGATAAAAAAGAAAAATCTGTATTAGATATTAGATAATTTGTTAATAAATAAACTTATGGGCCTTTAAATATTAGTTCGTTGCTTTTTTGATCATGCTTGTTTAGCGCTTTTTTAGAATTAATTAAATGACAGGGAGATGACCTAGTTATCATATAAAAGTAATATTGTTACTTTGTACAGGTAATTATAACAATGCAAGGAATAGTTTATAAATCTACTGGTAGTTGGTATACGGTAAAAAATCAACAAGGAAATGTATACCAATGCCGTATTAAAGGCAAGTTTCGTATAAAAGGTATTAAAAGCACCAACCCAATAGCAGTGGGTGATAGTGTTTCTTTTGAGTTAGAAAAAAAAGGAGACGAAACTCTTGGGGTTATTTATAGTATAGAAGAGCGAAAAAACTACATCATTAGAAAGTCTGTAAACTTATCAAAACAGACACATATTATTGCTGCAAATTTAGATCAGGTTTTTTTAATGGTAACACTAAATAGCCCTACTACATACACTAGTTTTATAGATCGCTTTTTAGTAACTGCAGAGGCATATGAAATTCCTGCAATTTTATTATTTAATAAAATAGATTCTTATAACGAAGAGGAGAGGGGTGAAGTTAATTATCTAATGCATATGTATAAGGCAATTGGTTATAAATGTATTGAGCTTTCTGCAAAAAATGGAATTAATATAGATGCTGTACAAGAATTGATGAAAGATAAGATTAGTATGTTTTCTGGTCATTCTGGTGTAGGAAAATCGACTTTAGTAAATGCATTAGAACCAGGTTTTAAATTGAAAACAGCAGAAATATCAGAACAACACTTACAAGGGCAGCATACGACTACTTTTGCAGAGATGTATGACCTTTCTTTTGGAGCTCAAATTATTGATACCCCTGGAATTAGAGGTTTTGGAATCGTAGCTATGGAAAAAGACGAGATAGGCGACTATTTCCCAGAGTTTTTTAAATTGAAATCAGAATGTAAGTTTAATAACTGTATGCATATAGATGAACCTAAATGTGCAATAAAAGAAGCACTTGATGCTAATGAAATTTCTTGGAGTAGGTATCGTAGTTATGTGCAAATGGTTAATGACGAAGATGATAATTATAGAACGGATATTTATAAAAAATAATAATGCGTGCAGTAATACAACGAGTTTCTAGAGCAAGTGTAACCGTTGAAGGTAATCTGATTTCAAAAATCACTAATGGATTATTAATTTTAATTGGTATAGAAGATGCTGATACTTTAGAGGATATAACTTGGCTTTCTAAAAAAATTGCGAATCTTAGAATTTTTAATGATGTTGATGGAGTTATGAATTCTTCTTTATTAGATATTGATGGAAATGCAATTGTGGTAAGCCAATTTACTTTGCATGCTGCAACTAAAAAAGGCAATAGACCATCCTATTTAAAGGCATCTAAACCAGCTATTGCAATACCTATTTATGAGCAATTTATAGCTCAACTTGAAAGTGATTTAGGAAAAAAGATTGGAACTGGTAAGTTTGGAGCCGATATGAAAGTAGAATTATTAAATGATGGTCCTGTTACCATTTTTTTTGATACAAAGAACCCAGAATAATGCTTTTCATCTTTCTTTTTTTGTAAGAAAAATTATCTTTAGTATTTTTATTAAACCAACCAAACCTCTTTTAATGCGTTTTATTTTTTTAGCACACTTCTTATTTTTCTCTATTTGTTCATTTTCTCAAGTCTTTAATATTAAAACTATTCCGACTGACCTTATAGCAGGTTCCAATGCTGTGGTTAGGCTTGATGAAATGAAAATAAATATTGAGGCTAATGATAAGCTGGTTTATACCGTATACCAGGTTGTAACCGTCTTTAACTCTAAAGGAAACGATAACAGTAGAACCAGAGTTTCTTACGATAACGAAACTAAAATTAAAGATTTAAATGTTTTTGTATACAATTCATCCGGGGAAGAAATAGAAAAAATAAAGAAGAAAGAATTTAAAGATTTAAGTGCGGTAGATGGTTTTTCTTTATATAATGACAATAGATTATTATATCATAAATATACGCCAACCACTTATCCATACACTATTGCTAAAAAGTATACTATAGAGACCTCTGATACTGCTTTTTTTCCACCATGGTATTTCATGTCTGATTATTTAACTGGAGTTGAAAAAAGTCATTTAGAGATAAAATTTGAAAGCTTAACCCTAAAACCAGACGTCAAAGAATTTAATTTAGATAATCTTTCTATTGAAAAGTTTGATGATACAAACACAATCATGTATACTGCAAAGGATATAATGCCCATAAAGTTTGAAGCTTTAGGGCCTTCTTTTAGAGATGTTGTTCCAAGACTTGCTTTTAGAATGAAAAATTTTAATCTTAAAGGAGAAAAAGCTTCCGTAGAAAATTGGAAAGAAATGGGAGCATGGATGAATAATGCTCTTTTAAAAGATACAGAAGTATTGAGTCCAGAAACTATAATTAAGGTGCAAAAATTGGTTGCGGGTACTAGTGATAACTTGGAAAAAGCAAAAATAGTTTACAAATACGTACAAGACAATACAAGATATATTAGTGTTCAAATAGGGATTGGAGGGTGGAAGCCTATAAGTGCTATTGAAGTAGATAAGGTAAAGTATGGTGATTGTAAAGGCCTTTCTAATTATACACATGCACTATTAAAAGCTGCTGATGTTCCATCGTATTATACGGTTATTACGGCTGGTAATAGAAAAGTAGATTTTGATGAGAATTTCACGCATCTACAGGGAAATCATGCAATTTTAGCCATCCCGTATAAGGATAAATATTATTGGATAGATTGTACAAGTCAAGTACATCCTTTTGGGTTTGTAGGTGATTTTACAGATGATCGTTTAGCTCTTGTTGTTACACCAGATGGTGGCAAAATTGTGAAGACCGTTGCTTATCTAAATGAAGAAAACTACCAAAAAACAAAAGCTGCATATTCATTGCAAGAAAATGGAACTATCTCTGGAAATGTTGAAATACAGACAGGAGGAATCCAGTATGACGACCATTTCTCCTTAGAAGAGAAAAATAAAGAAGATGTTGTAAAATACTACAAGGAATATTGGGATAATATAAATAATCTTGAAGTTGAGGATATAGAGTTCACTAACAATCAAGAAGAAATAAAATTTACAGAAAAAATTTCTATTAAGGCAACAGACTATGCCTCTAAAAGTGGAGAGCGAATGCTGTTTCAAATTAATACTTTTAATAACAACTCATTTGTTCCAAATCGGTATCGAAATAGAAAAAGACCTTTAGTGATTCAACGTGGTTATATAGATAAGGATGAGTTTCAATTACAATTGCCTAATGGTTATGAAGTAGAAGCATTACCACAGGCAATAAAAATTGAAAATGAGTTTGGTAGGTATAATGCTACCTGTCAACATGACACTGCAACGAATACCATCATTTACAATAGAGAAATTTTTATTAAAGAAGGAACTTACCCTAAAGAAAAATATAGCGACTATAGAGACTTTAGAAAGAGTATTGCTAAAAATGACAATGCTAAAGTCGTGCTTCTAAAACAAACTAAATAATTAACTAAAACCTTTAAAAAATGATTAAAAATAGTTATGTATTACTAATCTTATTAATGGCTTACACTGCCAATGCTCAGGATTTTAAATTTGGAAAAATAACGAAAGAAGAACTTCAAGAAAAGGTATATGCTAAGGACTCTTCTGCGTCTGCGGTAGTATTAAATAGATATGTTAGGGTTTATTATAAATATGTTCAATCAGCAGGGTTCCAAGTTATTAGGCAGGTACACGAAAAGGTTAAAATTTATAACAAAGAAGGTTTTGATTATGCTACAGTTTCCGAGAAATTATATCAGGGAGATAGTAATTCTGAATCCTTTTCATCACTAAAAGCGAATACCTATAATTTGGTTGACGGGGCAGTGGTAAAAACAAAATTAAAAGGCTCGGATACATTTATGGAAGAACTCTCAAAATATTACAACGAAAAAAAATTCACCCTACCAAACCTTAAGGAAGGTTCAGTGGTGGAATATCAATACCAAGTATCATCACCATTCACGTACTCTATTGATGAGATAGCCTTGCAATATGATATTCCAATTCAGGAACAAGAGGTAACAGTAGCCATACCAGAGTTTTATTCCTTTAAAATAAATACGAAAGGATACTTAAATGTAGTTCCTAAATCTAGTAAAAAAAACGGAAAAATAACATATAATACTAGAAATAGATCAAGTCTTGGAAGTGCTGGTTATGGTGCTAAGACACAAAGCTTCAGTTCTGGTGCAATAGATTACCTTACTAATGTGAATGTTTTTAAAATGCAGGATGTTCCTGCAATAAAGGAAGAACCCTATACCAACAATATAAACAATTACAGATCTAGCGTTAACTATGAAATACAATTTGTTAAATTCCCAAATGAAATAGGTAAAAGTTATGCCAATACATGGAAGGCGGTTGCAAAAACCATTTATCAGAGTGATAAGTTTGGAAGTCAAATAAAGTTTAACAATTATTTTAAAAAGGACTTGCAGAAGTTATTAATAGATAAAAACACAGCGGAAGAAAAAATTGCCGCTATCTTTTCTTATGTTCAAAACAGGATGAGCTGGAATACATATATTGGAAAATATACAGATGAAGGTGTTAAAGAGGCTTATAAAAAACAATCTGGTAATGTAGCAGATATTAATCTTATGTTGGTTGGTATGCTTAGAGAAGCTGGATTAAAAGCAGATCCGGTATTAATTAGTACAAGGAATAATGGTGTGCCACTTTTTCCTACAAGAGAAGGCTTTAACTATGTTGTTGCATCCGCAGAACTTAACGGACAAAACATATTAATGGATGCTTGTAACAAATATACGGAACCCAATTTACTGCCAACAACTACATTAAACTGGCAGGGTAGAATAATTAGAAAAGATGGCTCTTCAGAATCAATTTCTGTAATACCTAAAAAGTTATCTAAAAAAGAAACATTTATGAATGTAAATCTTTCTGAAAATGGTGATATAGATGGTAAGCAAAGAGAGAGGTATTCATCATATCACGCATATCTTTTTAGAAACAAAAACAATAGTGTTAGTGAAGAAGACTACTTAGACAAAAAGGAGAATAATAATAACGGCATAGAAATCTCTAACTATGAGGTGAAGAATAAAAAGGTTAGAGGAAAACCAATTGTTGAAAGTTTTGATTTTAATTTGGAGAGTCAAGCAGATGCTATTGGTGATAAGATGTATATCTCGCCATTATTCTTTCATACGGAAGAAGAAAATCCATTTAAGCTAGATGAGCGAAATTATCCAGTGGATTTTATATTTCCTTGGAGTGATAAGTACATTATTAATGTTACAATTCCTGATGGCTATGCGGTTGATTATATTCCTGAGGAGATGCATATAGCTTTAGCAAATGGAGCAGGAAAATTCACCTACAAAATGGTTCAAAATAAAAATCAAATACAGATACTATCAGAAGTAAAAATAAATCAAGCAATTATTCCTGCAACAGAATATCTTGGACTAAAAGAATTTTATAAGAATATTGTAGAGAAGCAGACAGAGCAGATAGTGCTTTCTAAAATTTAATATGGACAAAATCAAAAATTTAAAAAAGATTTAATTCTATGAACTTGAGAGTTAAAACTTCGATAGTTTTGTTTTTATATTTATTGGTCTGTATCCAATGCTTTGGTCAAAAGATGGCGAATTTTGGTACGCTTTCTCAAGCAGAAAAAGACTTTAAGGAGTATACTCCAGATACTACGGCTACGGCAGTATATCTCTTTGAAAAAGGAGATAATTATTTTGAAGTTAGGCACGACTATGTATGGTTAATAACGGAATATCATGCTAAAATAAAGGTTCTTAAAAAAGAAGGGCAATCCCAAAGCGAAGTGAGGATTCCGTATTATCATAATACCAGTAGAACTGAAAAAGTTCAAAAAATAAAGGCATTTTCTCATAATGGTATTGTTAAAACTTCGGTTAAATCATCAGATATTTATGAAGTAGATACCAATGAAAATTGGTCGGAAAAAAGATTTGCCATACCTAATGCTAAAGTAGGATGTATCCTAGAATATACTTATGAAATACAATCTCCATTTTTCTTTAATTTAAATGGATGGGATTTTCAATCTGATATTCCCAAAGTGTATACCGAATATTCGGCAAAAATACCAGGTAATTGGAGGTATAACCGCACTTTGTCTGGCACGCTTAAATTAGATACTAATGAGGCTTATATAAAAAGTGCGTGCTTTTCAATTCCTGCTGCAACTAAAGATGCAGATTGTGAAGTGGTTAAATATACTATGACTAATGTTCCTGCTTTTGCTGAAGATGAAGAGTTTATGTTATCTGGCAGTAATTACCGTTCTAAATTAGAATTTGAACTTAAAGAATATCTTAATTTTAAAGGAGAAAAGCATCAATATACTAAAACATGGAAAGATGTTGATAAAGAGTTTAAACTGGACAAGAACATTGGTCGTCAGTTAAGAAAGAAGAACTTTTTTGAAAAAAATGTTCCTACTGATTTATTTGCAGGAGCCAACGAATTGGATAAAGCAAAAAATATTTATGCGTTTGTTCAAAAACATTACAATTGGAATGGAAAATATGGATTGTGGAAAGATAATCGTGTAAAGAATGCATTTGATGAAGGGAAAGGTAATGTTGCTGAAATTAATATTTCGCTTATCAACTTACTAAATGCTGCGGGTATAAAAGCAGATTTAATGTTAACAGCTACTCGGAATAGAGGTTTGCCAAAAATGGAATATCCGGTAATGTCAGATTTTAATTATATACTAGCTAAAATAACTATTGACAGGAAAGATTATTTATTGGATGCTACTGAAAAGTATATGCCTTTTGGAATGCTCCCATATAGATGTTTAAATTATTATGGCCGTGTTATGGATTTTGCAGAGGAGAGTTATTGGTTTGATATAGTTCCTGAGAAAAAGAACAAAAAGATAATAAGAGCGCTAATGGTTATAGATAGTGAAAATGGTATTGCAAAAGGTAAATTTAGCCTGTTAAGTTCAGGCTACTATGCAATTCAAGAATGGCAAAAAGTAAAGTCGCAAACCAAAGAAGCTTATTTAAATGAAATGCAGGAAGATTTTGAAGATGATATTATTAACTACAAGATTAAAGAAGAGAACTCCAACGAGAAATTTTTAGCACAAGAATTTGAGTTTAAAACAGATTTGGATGATAATACCCTCTACTTAGACCCTTTCATGATAAAGTTTTTTGAAGAAAACCCTTTTAAAGCAGCAGAGCGTAATTACCCTATTGATTTTGGGTATTTAAGAGGTAATGGATATGTAATGTCAATACAGTTGCCTGAAAATTACAAGGTAAAATCGTTACCTGAGGAAAAATTAGTTCAGTTACCAGGAAACGCAGGAATGTTAAAATTTAATTGTGAAGAGACATTAAACAATAGTCTAAATGTATATTTTGATTTTAAGCTTAATGCCACACAATATAAGAGTGAATACTACAAGATTATCAAAGAATTTTTTCAAGAGGCTGTTGAGGTTCAAACTAAGTCTATTATAGTTCTAGAAAAGACTTAGTTTTATAGCTAAAATAAATCAATGAACATACAAAACTCCCAAAAAGCTGTTGATGATTGGATAAAGCAACACGGCGTTCGCTATTTTAATGAGTTAACTAATATGGCACAACTTACCGAAGAAGTAGGAGAGGTTGCTCGTATTATTGCTCGCAGGTATGGTGAACAGAGCGAAAAGGAGTCTGATAAAGACAAAGATTTGGGCGAAGAACTTGCAGATGTACTATTTGTGGTTTTGTGTTTGGCAAACCAAACAGGCATAGATTTACAACAAGCTTTTGATAAAAAGTTAGATTTAAAAACAAAACGGGATCATGACCGTCACCAGAACAATAAAAAACTTAAATAAACTTATATTTGGGCTTTTGTTTT
>CAZLUS010000031.1:0-6706 GCA_964562775.1 uncultured Flavobacteriaceae bacterium
TGCTCACTGTTAATTGTTCACTGCTCACTGCTAACTGATTTCCCTCCATCAATTACTTTTTGCTTCAACCCTTCTTTGTAATCAATGATTTTATCTAGAACATTTTTGTCAGAAGCGCCAATAATTTGAGCGGCTAGAATACCAGCATTTTTAGCTCCATTAAGTGCTACAGTAGCCACAGGAACTCCACCAGGCATTTGTAAAATAGAAAGAACAGAGTCCCAACCATCAATAGAGTTTGAGCTTTTTACAGGTACACCTATTACTGGTAAAGGCGACATTGAAGCAACCATACCCGGTAAATGTGCGGCACCACCTGCACCAGCAATAACAACTGCATATCCATTAGTATGGGCATTTTTACTGAAATCAAATAGTTTTTCTGGAGTTCTATGTGCAGAGACAATATCAACATCAACTTGAATATCAAATCCTTTTAAGATGTCTATTGCTTCCTGCATTACGGGCAAGTCGCTGGTACTTCCCATTACTACGGCTACTTTACTCATATTACTTACTAATTACTTTAATCGTTTCTTTTACTTTCTGTGCAACTTGACGTGCGCTAGTCATATCTTTATTTACAATGGTAACATGACCCATTTTACGAAATGGTCTCGTTTGTTTTTTACCATAAATATGTGGTGTAACACCATCTAATTGTAAGGCATCCTGCATATTTTTATAAACTACATCCCCAGTATGCCCTTCTGAGCCTACTAAATTTACCATTACTCCAGCAACTTTACTAGCTGTATTGCCTAAAGGTAAGCCTAAAATAGCTCTTATATGCTGTTCAAATTGATTGGTGTAGCTCGCCTCTATGCTGTAATGTCCGCTATTATGTGGTCTAGGGGCAACTTCATTTACTAATATTTCATCATCTTGAGTTTGAAATAGTTCTACCGCTAACAAACCAACATGTTTTATACTATTAGAAACTTTTAATGCTATTTGTTCTGCTTTTTGGGCTACTTTTTCATCAATTCTAGCTGGACAGATAACATACTCTACTTGGTTAGCTTCTGGGTGAAACTCCATTTCTACCACAGGATAGGTTTTTACCTCACCCGTTATACTTCTTGCTACAATAACAGCTAGTTCATTTTTGAAATTCACCATCTCTTCCGCAATACACTCTACATTAGGTAAAGCCTCTAAATCTGCTATTGATCGTACAACCTTTACCCCTTGGCCATCGTACCCAAATTGCGCACTTTTCCATACAAAAGGTAATTTTAAACTAGTATTGGTGATACTATCTTTTGCTTCATCAGTAGATTTAAATCGCTTAAATGGAGATGTTGGTATATGATTATCTATATAAAATTGCTTTTGAATAGCTTTATTTTGAATAGTACGTAAGGCACTTGGCTGTGGGTATATCTTTACACCTTCATTTTCTAATTTTTCTAAAGCATCGGTATTTACATTTTCAATTTCTATAGTAAGTACATCAACATCTTTTCCAAAATTATATACGGTATCAAAATCGAGTAAGTTCCCTAAAACAAATTCGTCACATGCAATCTTGCAAGGCGCTTCTTTTGAAGCATCTAATACTTTGGTTTTAATATCCCATTTACGGGTTTCATAAAGCATCATTTTACCTAATTGCCCTCCACCTAAAATACCCAGTTTAAAATCAGAAGAAAATTGCTGCATAGTAAATCCGCTTATGAAAAAACAAAAATACACCGAATTCCTAAAAGGCTAAAAGTTTAGACCATAAAGCACATTTAAAAAATGCTATCTTTGCCTTCCTTATAAAAAACAAGAACACTTTGATTAAGCTACACGACAAGCTTTTTAAACCTTTTTTAAGTGAAGAACAAATTTTGGCTGCGGTACAAAAAGTTGCAGATAAAGTTGCGTTTGACTATAAAGATGAGGTTCCTGTTTTTATAGGAGTTCTAAACGGGTCTTTTATGTTTGTGTCAGATTTTTTAAAGGCATATCCACACCCTTGCGAAGTATCTTTTGTAAAGTTGAGCTCCTACCAAGGACTAACCTCCACAGGTATTGTTGAGACATTGTTAGATGTATCTGAGGATATTGGAGGAAGAAGTGTTATTATTTTAGAAGACATCATAGATACAGGCCGCACATTGCAAAAGTTAGTGAATTTATTTACCAACACTAATGTAAAAGAATTTAAAATTGCTTCTTTATTTTATAAACCAGAAATCTATAATGGAGAGTATGTTATCGATTATGTAGGTATAGAGATACCAGAAAAGTTTATAGTAGGTTACGGATTAGATTATATGGAATTAGGTAGAAACCTTAAAGAAGTTTATCAACTAAACACTACAACTATGATTAACCTTGTGCTTTTTGGAAAGCCTGGAGCAGGTAAAGGAACCCAAGCAGGGTTTTTAAAAGAAAAATACAATTTAAAACACATTTCTACTGGAGATGTGTTTAGATTTAATATGAAGAATAATACTGAGCTAGGTAAACTCGCTAAATCTTATATTGATAGAGGAGACCTTGTACCAGACGAGGTTACTATTAATATGCTAAAAGATGAAGTAGAAAAAAATGCGGATGCAGCAGGGTTTATTTTTGATGGTTTTCCTAGAACTACTGCTCAAGCTCAAGCTTTAGATAATTTTTTACAAACTAAAAACATGCAGGTTAATGCTACCATAGCATTAGAAGCTGAAGATGATATATTAGTTGATCGCTTGTTAGAACGCGGTAAAGAAAGTGGACGTAGTGATGATCAAGACGAAAACAAAATTCGTAATCGTTTTGATGAGTACAATGAAAAAACAGCTCCATTAAAAGAGTACTATACCAAGCAAAGTAAGTTTCATTCGGTAAATGGAATTGGTGATATTTCTGAAATTACTAATAGAGTTGCTAAGGTAATAGACAGTCTTTCATAAATACATAAAAGTTGACTTATGCCAGAAGAAGTGATTTCACCTAAATATGCTTTTAAAGGATGTTTTATTGTGGGTTGTTCGGCAGTACTTCTTTTTTTAATTTCTGCAGCAGCTTATTTATTGTATGTTTTCTACATTGATGATTCTATACCAACGGGGTAATTTAAATTATAACTATGACTGAAGGCAATTTTGTTGATTATGTAAAGGCTTTTGTGACTTCGGGTAATGGAGGTAAAGGTTCTGTGCATCTACATCGCGAAAAGTATATTACAAAAGGAGGTCCAGATGGAGGTGATGGAGGTCGAGGAGGTCATATTATAATACGTGGTAATAGCAATCTTTGGACCTTAGTTAATTATAGGTTTAAAAAGCATTTTAAGGCTGGTCATGGAGAACATGGTAGCAAGAATAGAAGCACTGGGGCAGATGGAAAAGATGTATATATGGATGTACCTTTAGGGACTGTTGTTAAAAATGCAAATACAAATGAGATTCTTTTTGAAATCACCGAAAATGGCGAAGAAAAAATAGTCGCAGAAGGTGGTATGGGAGGGCGAGGTAATTGGCATTTTAAAACCCCAACCAATCAAACTCCACGTTATGCACAACCAGGCATACCAGGGCAAGAGCATAATATAATATTAGAATTAAAAGTATTAGCTGATGTTGGTTTGGTAGGCTTCCCTAATGCAGGTAAATCTACTTTGCTTTCAGTTATTACTTCAGCTAAACCTAAAATTGCAGATTATGAGTTTACAACCCTAAAACCAAATTTAGGGATTGTAGAATATCGCGATTATAAAAGCTTTGTAATGGCAGATATTCCTGGAATAATAGAAGGAGCTGCAGAAGGGAAAGGCCTAGGACATTATTTTTTACGGCATATTGAGCGCAATGCAACTTTACTTTTTTTAATCCCTGCTGATAGTAAAGATATTACTAAAGAATATACAATCTTGTTAGACGAGCTAAGAAGGTATAACCCAGAACTTATAGACAAACATCGAATTATTGCTATTTCTAAAAGTGATATGTTAGACGATGAACTTATAGAAGAAATAAAAATCATCTTAGATAAAGATATAAATGTTCCTTATTTATTTATATCTTCTGTTGCTCAAAAAGGAATACAAGAGCTTAAAGATATGTTGTGGAAGCAACTAAATAACGAATAAGGTTAATTTTAAAAACAAAAAAGCCTTTCTATTTAGAAAGGCTTTTTTGTTTTTGTGTATTGGCTATTTAACCACGAAGCATTTCAACATAGTTGTCTTTATAACCTACTAATGCTATAATATTTAAAGTTAAAAACACAAGTGCTGGAGCAATATTTCCAGGATCTAATGTTGCGTGAAATAATACAGCATTTACAGGAACACTCATTAAAATAACACTCATTAACGAGCCCCATTTATTAAAAATTAATGCTAAGCCAGATACGACTTCTACAATACCTACAAGTGATATTACTTTAGCGCTAACTAAAGCATCCCAGTAGGCTTTTGCGTCCCCAGTTAGTTCAAAACCAGGCATAAATTCTAAGAATTTATTGGATCCAAAGATTAAAATGAATACCCCAAGTAAAATTCTGAGTACTAAAAAAATTTTGTTTTTCATATTGATTGTGTATTGTTTTGAGGTCTAATTTACATAAAAAAAGCACTTGATTTAACCAATATATTACCAAACAACCATTTTTTTATTTTCTAAAGGCTATAGTACTATTTTTTAGTAATATAACTTTTTAAGGTTTTTAAAAATGCTTCGACTGATTTATCGATAAAGCCTTTTAATGAAAATAGTATTATTGTTTTGGTTTAGCGGATTATTGTTTCTAAGCGCACAAACGACTACTAATGTAGATAATTACATTAATGCCAAAGAATACAAAAAGGCAAAAGCACTTTTACTTAAAGAAATACAAAGTAATCCTAGTACTACTGTTAAAAGTAAATTAGCAGACGTATATAGCTATTTAAAAGAGTGGGATAATGCTATTACCTTATATAAAGAACTCGTAGTAGCTTACCCTAAAAATGCAGATTATCATTTTAAATATGGCGGCATAACTGCTCGTAAAGCACAAAGCGGGAGTAGAATAAGAGCATTAGGCTTAATAGGGACTATAAGGAATAGTTTTATTAAAGCATCAGAATTAGACCCTAAGCATGTTAATGCAAGGTGGGGATTAATAGATTTTTATCTTTCTGTGCCAATAATTTTTGGAGGTAGCACTACTAAAGCATATAGATATGCAGATGAATTAGCTAGCATAAGTCCTATTGAAGGTCACTTTGCCTTGGCCTATGTATATGTTAATGATGGAGAACTAGAAAAGGCTACAATGCAGTATTTAAAAACCTTAGATTACATTCCAAATATTAAAAAAGTAGAACGCAACCAACTTAACTATTTAATAGGGAAGGTATCTGGTGATTACAATCAGTATGTAGATATTGGTATTTTAAAAATGAAAGACTTTATAAAAAACTACACCATAAAAGATGGCGTTCCACTTTCTGAAGCATATTACAGATTAGCTAAATTATACCGTCTTAAAAAGGATAGAACAAATGCAAATATTTGGATTAATAAAGCAATTGCTAATCAAACTAATTTTAAGCAAGCCATAGTAGAGCGAGAGCTTATAGAGACACTTTAGCATTTCTATAAATCACTTTCTTTTGACTTTAACACTATAGGAAACTAGGGGTTTATCATCTAGTTTTATAAGAACATCATACAAACCAGTTTTTTCAAAAGTATGTAGTATTTCGTGATTGTTTTTATTTGTTTTTTGTTGCGGAGTTACTTTACGGGTACTTGTACCATTAAAGATATCTAAAGTGAATTTATTGTTTACTTTAGCTTCTGAGCTTAACGTAAAAGTTAACACATTGTTTTTAACAGTCTCTAAACTTAATTCAAGTGGCTTTTTAGGAATAATACCTAGCTTGAATGCTTCTTTATAAACTACCGGACCTTTGGTAAACTCTTTATAGGAAGGAGGGTTTGCTAAAAGAGATGAATTTATATTGAGCGGATAGTGATTGCGAATAAATAATTTAGGATTCGCTAAAAAGTATCCATCAAAATAATTAGGCTCGAATCTGGGGCCTTTATCTTCGATAATTATTTTACCAGCAGACCAAGTGGGGTCGCATAAATACCATTTTCCATTCAATTCAACAGTATTCCAAGAATGATTTGGGATGCTATTTTCATCTAAGCGTAAGGTTGGTGTTCTACCATAGCCGTTAACAATTTTGCAATTTATGTCTACAAGCTGCGCTAGCTCTCTAGTTATATAGGCATAACCTGTACAGGAGGTTTTTTTATTTTTTAGTAAGTTGTTAAACACCCTTGGTTTATAACTGTCATTCCATGCTGTAAGAGCTTCTTTATTTTTATATAGTTTTTTTCGTTTTCGAATTGTTTTTTGATAGGCGCTGTAATCGTTTTCAATATTAGTGCAGACCCATGTATATATGGCTCTAAATTTTTCTGCTTCGGTAGGCAAATCAGTCGTTAGATTATGTGCTAAAACAGGAAGGTTTTTAAGACTAGCACCCTTATAAACGGTTGCAATACTATCAGCTTTTTTAAAATTGATTTGTCCAAAATCAGAGCGCTGCCCATAAAGGGCAGCGTTCATAAAAAGAAATACTATTACTAATAGTTTCATTTTTTAAATAAGTCTGCAAACTTTTGAAAGATATTTCGTTTAGAGCGATGCGTCCCATCAACTTCAACGGCACCCAGTAGCGAAATTTCCGTAGGGTCAAAAACAATCTTTATATTCATGTTTT
>CAZLUS010000031.1:6806-9143 GCA_964562775.1 uncultured Flavobacteriaceae bacterium
AAATTCTTAGTTTACTTGTACGCGAACCCCCTCAGAATGACTGCTAAACTCTGGTGCATACATACTTTGTATGGTAGTAATGCCATTGCTAAAATTACCTGCGTTGTTCACGCGTAAGTCGTATTCAAATACATACACCCCTTTAGGTAGATAGTCAAAAAAGAAATTAGTGCTCGCATCTTTAGTAGCCTCATAATAGCCTAAGCCGTCTTGCCATTTGTATCTAGAAATAACATTTATAGGTTCAAAACCTGCGGCACGCATATCTTTCATGTGTACAAATTCCATCTGGCGGTCTGCACGCAGTTCTATACGAACTCTAACTAAGTCGCCGACCTTTAAATGAGTTTCAGATGTAATTTCAGAAATTTCTTCTCCAGTATCAGTATTCTTTTTCAAGAATAGTTTCTTCTTTAATTTCAAAGGAGTTTCCGCTGCCGTAATCTTATCTAAATCTTCAAAATATTGCCAGTATAGTGCTCCCCATGCAATGCCATCTCCTTTTTTAGAGATTTGCACTTCGCCCATTTTGGGTTTAACTTCAGCACCAGACCATGACGTTTTATAGTAGCCTGTACCCGCTTCAACTTTTACATTTTCTAGTTTAGAGGGTTCTATTTTTTCGCCTCCTACTAAAACATCAACAGCATCAGTTACAGATAACCAATCGCTACCTTGTAGCAATAAAGCATACACCGCTTCGGTGGTTGCTTTGGTGGTTTTCCATTGACTGGTTTGTTTGTTTTTCAATAACCAGATTTTAAGATTGTCAATGGTTGAAACATCTGTAGGATGAATTTCTGAAAATGCTTCAATTAATAAAGCCTGAGTTTCAATAGGCGCTTGATACCAATACCAAGAACTAGTATTTGATTTCCAGTACATACCTAATTCTTCTGAGGTAATGCTGTTTTCTTCTAAAGCACGAAGTATCTTTTCTGCGGTTTTAGAATCATCAGCTCTGTGCATAATTAAGGACAACATTCCGCGTGAGTATAAGTTTTTGTTTTTCCAATACTTCTGAGCTTGTCCATAATAATAAGCAGTTATTTCATCTACTTTTTTTGAAGTTTTAATATCTGAGAAAAAGCTACGCATATACAGGTAATGAATCTGTGTTCTACTCAAATGGTCATCATCAATATTATTCGCATACTTTCTCATTTCATTGAATTCTTTTACAAACTCATTGTCTAAGTAGCCAATTGCTTTTTTAATTACAGATTGCATCTCACCTGAATTAGTTGTAAACGATAGGTGTTTTAAATGCCCAAAACCTGTGACAATATGTTGTGTGATATAGCGACTATCACGCCCTCCATTAAACCAAGGCCAAGCACCAGAACCTCTTTGGTTTTGTTGTAATTTATTTAAAGCACGCGCTTGTTCACTATTCATTTTATTTAAATTGAATAAGAGTGCAATTCGCTTTTTCTGTTCGGTTTCTGATTGGGCATCACGCAACCAGGGTGTTTCTTGTATTAATAGCGATTTTAGTTCTTGGTTCTTTTCTAAATTACTTAACAATGCATCAGAATTTGCCCATTGGTTAAATACCTCTTGAATTCTAGGGTTGCTATTAGCAATATGCGTTGCTAAAGTATTTGCATAATATCTTGAAAATGTCTGCTCATTACATTCATAAGGATACTCCATCAAATAAGGGAGTGCCTGTACGGCATACCATGCAGGATTGCTAGTCATCTCTAAAGTCAACTTATGGTGTTTTAATGTAGTTGACTGTGTTGTTTTTAATTTTTTTAAGTTAAAAGTCTTTGTTTGATTGCTTCTAACCCACATAGGCAAGGTTTCAGTAACTAACATTCTGTTGGTTAAGACCGGAAGCAAATTTTGCTCGCCGTCACTGAAATTTTCTGCAACAGCACTTACTGTATATTGCACTGCTTGAATACCTTGCGGGATAGTAAGTTTCCAAGAAACTTGCGTGTTGCCTAGAGAATCTACTTTGAAATCCCCCTGGCCCCCTCCGCCAGAGGGTTTGAATAACTCAGATGAAATGTCTTTACCCGTTAAAGCATCTACTAATTCTAATTTAGCCTCACCAGAAAGGGCTTTTTTGGTCAGGTTTGCAATTTTAGTACTTATAACAATTTCATCGCCTTCGCGTAAAAAACGTGGGGCGTTGGGTATCACCATCAATTCCTTTTGGGTAACCGTTTGCAAGTTCATAACTGAACTTTCCAAATTTTTGGTGTGTGCTAATAATTGCACATTCCATTTGGTTAGGGCCTCAGGAGTGGTAAAACTGAAAGAAACGTTGCCTTCATTATCAGTTTTCAAATGTGGAAAGAAAAAGGCATTTTCTTGCAGGTTTTT
>CAZLUS010000031.1:9243-16537 GCA_964562775.1 uncultured Flavobacteriaceae bacterium
AAATGCAGACCAAACCAATTGAATGAATCAAAGTGCAAGCCTGTATAAGCATAACTGTCATTATCTAGATAGGTGTTGAATGAACCTGTTCCGAAACAATTGTAGGCATTAGCCGTTCGATTTGTGTAATAGGTTGGTCGCATCAAAGGATTGAACCCCCAGTAATGCCCTCTAAAAGCATCAAGGGAAGCATCGTACATGCTAGCCAAGAGCTCGGCAGCCACTTTATCACCTTTTGGTCCTTTGATTTTGAAGGACCAAGTTTCATCAGTTCCGGGCTTTAGTTTGTCACGGAAAGTCAGGGTCTTGATTTCTAATTGAGAACTCGGGTATGGAACTTGAATATTTACACTGCCTGCTTGAAAATAATTATACACCGCAAAACTATATGTTATGGCAAACCCTCCTATATCATCTGAGGTAACTGGCACAGTAAAACTTTCTGAATTGTTGTTAAGATGAATCACTTTGGTGTCAATGACTTTATGGCCTTTTTCAATATTTACGGTAACATTAATATCTTTAGCGCTAGATAGCAAAGTCACTTTGACCTTATCCCCGGTAGTGTAACTACTCTTATCCGTTTTGATTTCGAATAAGCCATTGTCGGCTAATTTCTTGTCGTTAATACTAAATAATGTCGTTTGAAGAATATCTTTGACTTCTTGCCCAAACTTATCTTTGCTTTCCAATTCAAGCACATATTTTCCAGAAAACCATTTTTTGGTGTTTCCAAGGGAAATTTCTTTCGATTTCTCAGTATCAAAATCCGTTTGCCAAACGAGCTCACCTTTTTCCCATGTTGATCCATTATGCTCATTTGCAAAGGCATCATGTGGATACAATTTCTTAAACTCGTCTTTAGACCAGCCTGCATAGTCAGGAGCCGCCCATTGTCTATGGCGATTGACACTTTTTGGAGCTTTTAATTTGTACATCTTCACTTTGCCCTTAGCAGGTACATATTGTCCGTTCAGATTGTTGGTAGAAATCGATAACTTATTTTCCTTGGAATCTTTGTCAAATGGATTTACGATTGCCATATTAGCGGTCATCGAGTGGTAGCCAACATTTACAAATGTAGTTGCGCTATGTGTTTCCCCGTTGATATCGGTAACATCTGCTGTTATTTCATAGCTAAAAGTGGGCATATTCTTTTTTTCAACGCTATGGTCAGGTAGTGCTTTAAAATCAATTCCATATTTTCCCGAGGCATCGGTTTTTGTTTCGCCATGGGCGATTTCTTGTGGAGAACTATTAAGATTAGGGTAATACCAATAACGCCATCTAGGATAGTATACAACTCGTTTTACACGATACGTAACTTTAGCATCGGTTATATTGCTCCCAGCATAGGCAGTTGCGGTACCTTTTACAGTAACACTATCATTGACTTTATAGCTTTCGGTAACGGGTTCGAAAGAGGTCTCAAATTTTGGGCGCTTATATTCTTCCACGGAAAAATTGGCATATCCGCTTAGCGGTATTTTGTTAGAAAGCACCAGCAGCGAAAATTGTCCGGTTAAGCCATTATTGGGAATGATAAATTCCCCAGAAAAAGACCCATAATCGTTAGTAACGAATTCTTTGGTTTTAATGACTTGTCCATTGACATCTTTTAACTGAACTGTTACGTTTTCCTTTTCCAAAACCAAAGAAAAGTCATTGACAGTTTTTATGGCAATTCCCTTAAAATATAGAGGTTGCCCCGGCCTATAGATACTTCTATCGGTAAATAAGAAACAAGAGAAATTGACTGCATTCTTATTCTCATAGTATTTCCTGTTTACATAGTAATTTGTATAATATGCCCTGTCTTTATCTTTTGAAATGGATAGGTTTACATCGCTCCAGTTTTCATCATTTAAGGGAATTGCAATGTTCCCCATTTTATCGGTTGTAAAATTTTTGCTTAACCGAGGACCATCATAATTCTTTCGATAACGGATGGTAATTTTAGCCCCTGAAACGGGTTTTCCGTTATGACGATTTATAACTTGAAAATAGTGAAAGGTATTTGTTCGCGTTTCAGCAAGTGCCATATCAGTGACCTGCACTGTACTAAAAGAAAACGTTTTATTGTCCTTAATAACGGTTTGTGCAAGAATGATATATTGTCCATTTTCTAATGGTGGCATAGATATTTCAGTGCTGTGCGATTGGTAGTCACCTTCATTTTTAAGAGTTGCTTCCCAAGATTTGGTTACCGCTAATTTTTTTATATAGGAAAACTTTTTTTCTTTCGGATATAACTTATTAAGTGTATTTAATTCGCTTTGCGATACACTACGTGCGCTAAGGGATAATCCTTTGATATTTTTATAATTCACCAAAAAACGGGAAGTCGTATTGGTTGGAATATGCTTTTCTGCTGTCAATTGCAGGCTCTTTTGTAGTATTTGAATTTTAAGGGATTTGCACTGCTCACCTCCACGACTATCTGGCATTTCTTTGATGACCGAATCGCATAGTGCTAAAGCTTCCTTTTTATTCCAACGATTTTCTTCTTTTGTTTTGGGCTGATATTGATTGCCCTGATTGTTTAAATGCGAAGCAATTTGATATTGGTAAAGTCCGGCCGCTAGGCTTCCTTTGGCCGCAGAAGCTGAATTTTGAAGTACCTCGAGAAAAAGCTTGTCGTTATTTTCAAAAGTGGCATTTTGATGAATAAAACTTAAGCGTTCAATATCTATTTCTGCAAAGGTATAGGGCTCCTTACTAGGTAGATGAAGCATCAACAGTTTTTGATAAATACAGAGTGCTTTGGCCTGTAAAGAAGTGTCATCTTCGATGTCTATATTCTTGATAGTGAAAACAGAACCTTCGCAAAGTAGTTCAGAGTCTTCGATTTCGAACTTGTCTGCAGGTCGCGTAATGTTGTTTTCACTGGTTCTATAAAAACTTAGGGCGTTATGTGCCAAAAGGTCGAATAGCGTGGGACGATATTCTTCTGTATTTGATTGTTGGTTTAGAATAACATCAAAATCAGAAACAAGAGTCTTTTTTAATTGCTCTTCATTCTGCAAAGAAGCATCATAATGAATACTGATTTCCCTAAATATCGTTGTCAAATCCCAGGTCCTGAAATCTGTCGAATCGACTTTTACATCTGTTTTGGTACGATTATAAAAAAGATACCGATTCTGTTGAAAGTATTGCCAGAAAAGACCTGCCAAATAACTTTCCAGTACGTTCTTGGTAGGAAAATCTGTTTTTTCAATTTCTGATTTAAAATCATTAATAATCTTCAGTTGGGCATCTTCTTCTAAAGTCATCGCGTACTTTGAAGAGTACAACAAAGCTTTTACGATTTGGGCAGAATTTTTTTCTTTTTTCGCTTTTTGGGTAATAGTAGTCACTATCTTTAATGCAGACTTCGTCAGCGCTTCGTTCTCAAGTTTTTCAACCTGTTTCCAAAGTGTTGTATAAGAATCATTGTTCTTCTGCGATTGCGCCATTTGCGAAAATAGAATTATCGTAAATATTGTTACTAGATGTTTCATATCTATTGGTTTTACAATACGTTGTAAATTAGAAAGATTTACGCTAAAGTCGAGTATTGCTATTATAAAATTAGGCACAAAGATTTTACCAAAACCCCCTGAAAACAATGAAAAATGAGGGAATGGTACTTTTGGCTTAGGGATTAGGTCTTTTTTACTGTTTTAGAGTGATTTCAGCCTTCCACCATCAATGGGAATGTTTATTCCGCTAATGTATCCTGCCTTATCTGATGCTAAAAAGGTCACTAAATTTGCATATTCTTCTGGGTCTCCCATACGTTTTACAGATACTTCAGACTCCATATTTCTTCTAACATCAGCTTCAGGTATTCCTGTTTTGGTCGACTTTCTTCTAATAATTTCTTCAATACGTTCCGTATTAAAATAACCCGTTAAGGTATTGTTGATGGTAATGTTATATGGGCCTACATCCATAGTTAAAGACTTTGCCCAAGCAGTGACAGCAGTTCTTATAGAATTCGATAAAACTAAGTAGGATAGCGGTTCTTTGACTGACACTGAAGAAACATTGATAATGCGACCAAATTTGTTGGCGCGCATGTTTTCTAAAGCCAATTCAGTAGTATAAACCACGGTTTTAAAAAGTAAATCAAATGCTGCTTGGTAATCATCAATAGACTTGTCTAAGGCACTACCTGCTGGTGGCCCTTGCGTATTATTAACCAAAATATCGACTGAGTTCGATTCGAAATACTTTGAAATGATGATTTTAAATTCTTCAAAGTCGGTAAAATCAACAATAAGATATTGATGTGATTGTCCTTCTTGAGTTGCTAAACTATTTATAACAGTTTTTAACTTGTTTTCATTTCTTGCCATTAGGGTTACACTTGCGCCACTTTCAGCCAATTGCTGGGCAATGGCTTTTCCAATACCTGCGGTACTTCCACCAACTAGTGCTTTTTTACCAGTTAAATCAATATTCATATCTAATGCCCATCTGTAGTTTGTTCGAAAATACTATTTTTTCAACAGCTATTTGTAATCATCTCTAGTAGGACTAAAAATATCCATTAGTTTACAAGGCGTTAAAGCTTTGCCTCCATGTGGGGTATTAGAAGATATTACCACTACACTACCTGCTTTATAAACTTTAGTAGTCTTACCTAAAGTAAACTCAAATTCACCAGAAACTACATGCATTATTTGTTCATGTATATGATTATGAATGGGTACTTCTGCTCCTCTTTTAACATCCCAAAAAACCCAACTCATACTTTTTCCATGTACTAATTTACCATGGTATCCGGGCATAATTTCTTGTATTTCTATAGTGCTTAAATTATATTCCATTTTATTCATTTTTTAAAAAGATTATTTATTTCTTAAGATTAAGAGATTTAAGGTAGTGAAAAATAGAATTATCTTTGAAAGCAATTTTTAAGTATGAATGTACATTTTATCGCTATAGGTGGTAGTGCAATGCACAATTTAGCAATAGCTCTTGCTCAAAAAGGCTATAATATAACGGGTAGTGATGATGTTATTTTTGAACCATCTAAAGGAAGATTAGAGGTTAAGGGTTTATTGCCAGAGGCTTTTGGTTGGTTTCCAGAAAAAATTAATGCTGGTCTTGATGCTATTATTTTAGGAATGCATGCGAAACCTGATAATCCAGAATTACTAAAAGCTCAAGAATTAGGGGTAAAAATATATTCGTATCCAGAGTTTTTATACGAGCAATCTAAAGATAAAACCCGTGTTGTAATTGGTGGTAGTCATGGTAAAACTACAATTACTTCAATGATTTTGCATGTGCTTAATTACCATAATATTGAAGTAGATTTTATGGTAGGTGCCCAGTTAGAGGGTTTTGATTGTATGGTGCATTTAACCGATGAAAACGATTTTATAGTACTAGAGGGAGACGAATACCTTTCTTCGCCAATTGACCGTAGACCTAAATTTCATTTATACCAGCCTAATATTGCACTTTTAAGCGGTATTGCTTGGGATCATATTAATGTTTTTCCTACCTATGAAAATTACGAAGAACAGTTTAAAATTTTTGTAGATAGTATTGTTAAAGGAGGAAGCATCACTTTTAATAGTGAAGACAAAGCCTTAAAAAATATTGTTGAAGCATCGGAAAATACGATTCGAAAATTGTCTTATAAAACACCAGAATATACTGTTGAAAATGGAGTTACACTTTTAGAAACCCCAGAAGGAGCAATGCCTATTGAAGTTTTTGGAAAACATAACCTTAATAATCTAGCAGGAGCCAAATGGATTTGCCAAAATATGGGTGTGGATGAGTTAGATTTTTATGAAGCTATTGCTACATTTAAAGGAGCATCAAAGAGACTAGAGAAAATTGCAGAAGGAAAAACGAATGTTGCTTATAAAGATTTTGCGCATTCACCCAGTAAAGTAGCAGCAACCACTAAAGCAGTAAAAGAGCAATATCCAAATAGAAAATTAATTGCTTGTTTAGAGCTACACACATACAGTAGTTTTAATCCAGAGTTTTTAAAAGAATATAAAGGTGCTTTAGATGCAGCCGATGTTGCTGTGGTTTTCTACTTGCCAGAATCGGTTGCAATAAAGAAGCTAAAAGCTGTCAGTGCTGAGCAAATTAAAGAAGCTTTTCAACGAAAAAGTATAGAAATTCATACTAATGCCAATGCATTTAAAGAATATATTTACAGTCAAGATTTAGCAAATTCGACCTTACTTTTAATGAGTTCTGGTAACTATGGAGGACTCAATTTAGATGAATTAAAACAAAAAATATCTAGCTAGCACTGTTTTAAATAACTTAAAAATTCAGCATCAAGAAATTTCATCAAAAAAATTAATTAAACCCCAAATTGGGTTAAATGATGGTCTAAATGTTTGTACTGCATTTGCCCCCATTGCTCTTTGGTAAAAGCTCCAAAAGTTGGGTGCGGATACCAAGTGTCTCTATCCTGTAAGTTTTTAAATTCATCAACTAATTTTGATAGTTCATTAAATTCTGCAGTAAAATCTTTTGGCTCTTTAGCCTTTAATTGGGGGGCAGTGGGTAGATTTTTTCTCCAAGGTTTATCGTTATATAAAGATTTTTTAAAAAAGGTTTTAATAAGCCAATTGCCTTTAGAATTATTCTCTTTGTTTTTTATGGCAAGTTTTAGAGGGTATTGGCAATGCCAAGCCATTTGACCTACCGACATTTTCCCCCATTGGCGTTCTGATTTTTCTGTTAGTTTAGCCATACGGCTTTTAATTTCTTGGTAGACAGTTTGTTCTAGTAATGATTTCATTGTTGATTAATTTCACTATCAAGATACAAAGTAAAATTATTAAACTCAAAATAGTTGGTGTAGTTCAATTTTTAAATTTTATTTCGCACAATCAAGTTATCTTTAACAAATGCAAAAGAAGCTTAGTTCATTTTCTATTAAAAATTGGGCGGATGATGATAAGCCCAGAGAAAAATTAATTCAAAAGGGGCGTTCTGTTTTATCTGATGCAGAGTTGTTGGCTATTTTAATAGGCTCAGGAAATCGTAATGAAAGTGCTGTTGCACTTTCAAAAAGAATTTTAGCATCTACAAATCAAAACCTTAATGAATTAGGAAAACTCAGTATTAAGCAATTAATGAGTTTTAAAGGAATAGGAGAGGCAAAAGCGGTTACTATTGCAGCAGCACTTGAAATTGGAAGGCGTAGAAGAGGAGAAGAAGCTAAAAAAGTAACAAAAATAAACAGTAGTAAAAGTGTTTTTGAGCTTTTACAGCCCATTTTAGGAGAACTGCCCCATGAAGAATTTTGGATTCTTTATTTAAA
>CAZLUS010000031.1:16637-21071 GCA_964562775.1 uncultured Flavobacteriaceae bacterium
TACAGCCCATTTTAGGAGAACTGCCCCATGAAGAATTTTGGATTCTTTATTTAAACAATGCAAATAGTGTTATACTTAAAGAACAGTTAAGCAAAGGAGGTATAACAGGAACTCTTGTAGATGTCCGTTTGGTATTGAAACAGGCTTTAGAATATGGGGCGGTAGGTTTAGTGTTAGCACATAACCACCCATCTGGCACCTTAAAACCAAGTAATGCAGACAAGGAAATTACTTTAAAATTGAAAGCTGCAGCAGCGGCTTTAGATATTAAAGTTCTAGACCACATAATCATAACAGAAAAGGCTTATTTTAGTTTTGCCGATGAAGAATTATTATAAATGCTATTAATATACACACATAAAATTTCTAAACGCTTTAGTTATATAATGAAGCATATTTTTATACGCATTTTGGGTATAGATGTAAGCTTTACGACTACGGTTGAAGATTTTATAAAACATTCTGGGCCTAAAATCACCTATTCTAAAACACCATTACAGAACGAATTTTTTATAAGAAGTAACTCTCTTTTATTTGAGCAAGGGATAAGTGATGTTGACATTATAATGAATGATTGGGATGGCTTGCCTTGTTTTTTTGAAGCTGGAGAGCGAAGTAATATTCCTTTTGATATTTTTTCGGCAAGTTTTTATTTGATAAGTAGGTACGAAGAATATCTACCTCATGTAAAAGATGAGTTAGGTCGTTTTCCGGTTAAAGAAAGTTTAGCATACCAACATAAGTTTTTACAGCGCCCTTTAGTTGATTTATGGGCTAAAAAATTTCTTAGGGTTTTAAAAGAACGTTTTCCAGATATTGAGCAAAAGCAAAGACAATATCAATTTACATCTATTGTTAATGTAACCTCTTCTCATTGTTTTGCCCATAGAGGGTTTTTTAGAACTTTAGGTGGGGTTATTTTAGATTTAAGTAAATTTAAATTATTACGATTAGCAAAACGCGTAGTTGTATGGGTAAGACCCAGTAAGGATCCTTATGATAATTTTTCTTATTTAGTAAATCTACATAAAGAGATACGGTGCAAAACGATGTTTTTCTTTCAATTTGCAGATTATTCTAGGCATGATAAAAACGTTTCAATTTTTAAAAACAAGTTTAGGTATTTAATAAAATCTGTAGCAGATTACAGTAGAGTTTCATTAAGCGCTTCAGACAAATCTTCATTAAGTAATGAAATATTAAAGGATGAGAAAGATAAACTTGCAGAACTTTTAAATAGACCAGTTACTTATGCTAGAATGCGTTATAATAGAATTAATATTCCTAAAACATACCAAGACTTAGTAGCGACAGAATTTACAGACGACTTTACGATGGGGTATACCCACCAAATTGGTTTTAGAGCTGGTACATGTACTCCTTTTTATTTTTATGATATCAATTTAGAGGTAAAACAACCTATAAGAATTCATCCTTTTTCGGTTTGTGATTACGCATTTTTAAAACATAAAAAACAAGAGCAAGTTTTTGTGGAGGTAGATGCTGTTTTTAGAGAAATTAAAGAAGTAAATGGAGAATTTAATATTGTTTTTTCTAATGAGCTTTTAGGTAGTTCTAATAGTTTGCAATGGTTAGAACTTTATAAGGCTATTCTTAAAAGGTATTATGTTTAATAAAGGAATTACAGATGTTTTTTTTGATTTAGACCATACTTTGTGGGATTTTGAAAAAAACTCAGCATTAACTTTTAAAAAAATTCTAAAACAAAATGCCATTCAAGTACCTATAAGTGATTTTTTAAAAGTCTATGTTCCAATTAATTTTGATTTTTGGAAGTTGTATAGAGAAGAAAAAATCACAAAGAAAGAACTACGCTACCAAAGGCTTAAAAAAACTTTTGATGCTCTAAATATTGAAGTTTCTGACGCTTTAATACATAAACTTTCCGAAGCATATATAGATAATCTATCATCGTATAACCATGTTTTTCCATACACTTATGAAATACTTGATTATTTAAAACCCAAATACAAGTTGCATATTATTACAAACGGTTTTCAAGAAATTCAAGCTAAAAAGTTGAAAAATGCAAAATTAGATACTTTCTTCAGTCAAATTGTAAATTCAGAAATGGCAGGGGTTAAAAAACCTAATCCATATATCTTTAAGTTAGCATTATCGCTTGCTAAAACTAAGGCAAAGCATTCTGTTATGGTTGGAGATAATTTAGAAGCAGATATTTTAGGCGCAAAAGCTTTAGGTTTTAGTGCAATTCATTTTAATTCTCATAATGAACCAAAGCATGATTTTTGCCCTATAATTGATAGTCTTAGCGAAATAAAACAATTTTTATAGCGTTTAAATTAGGGTGTAACCTGTTATTATTGTTATACTAAATATTTATATAAAATGTTATGAAAAGAGTTCCCCCTCTTCTTTTTTTTGTATTATTTCTCACTTTTTTTTCATGTGCTGAGGAACAAAACTTTAATCAGTTTAATGATTTAAGTGTAATCCCTACAGTGGCTACTAGTATTTTATATTTTGAATCTCCTGAAGAAGTCATTAATGATACTAATGTTTCTAATTTTTTTATGGAAACATATGTTTTTAATGCATTTAGTGAAGATTTTGTTGCAGAACGAGTTTTAGACGGTACAATAGAATATCAAATAGAGAATACTACAAGTAAAGAGTTAAGTTTAATAGTAGCTTTTTTAGATGAAAATGATACAGTTTTAGATACTGAGATTTTTAAAATCGAAGCTCAACCAACCGTTTTTATAGAACGAGAAGTATTTTACGGAGCTGGAGGAAAAAATTTAGATATTTTAAGAAACACCACTAGCATACGTGTTACTGCTGAAAACAGAGGAGATAATATAAGTGAGTCAACGGCAAATGACCCTAAAATAATTTTAAGATCTAGTGCAATATTTAGGGTACAATTACAATGAGAAAATTAAGGCTATGTTTATGTGCCTTACTTTTTGGTATGGGCTTTTTAGGTGCTCAAAATAGGCAGCTACTATATGACTTTTACGAAATACCACAATCCCTACTATTAAATCCTGGAGTAAAGACACCATATAAGTGGCAATTTGGAGTTCCAATAATTTCTGGAATAGCATTTCAAGCAGGTACTAGTGGAGTTTCGGTAAATGACTTATTTTTAAATGACGGACTTGATTTTACAGATAAAGTAAGAGATAGACTTGTAAATAGTTTAAGCGAAAGAGACGAGTTTGGTGGGAGCGGTCAAATAGAGGTTTTAAACGTAGGGTTTAGGAATAAGAATAGACCTAATGATTATTATTCTTTTGGTATTTACGGAGAAGGACTTATTGCGCAATATTGGCCTAAAGATTTAGCTGTTTTGGCATTTGAAGGCAATGCAAATAATTTAGGCAGAAGATTTGATTTAAGTCATATCACTACTCAAGGAGAAGTACTTAATGTATTTCATTTTGGAATTAATAGAAAAGTAAATAATAGCCTCACTATAGGTTTAAGAGCTAAAATATATTCTAGCATTTTTGAATATAAATCTTCTAATAATGAAGGATTTTTTGAAACTACTGCCGGAGAAAATAATACTTTAAGAAATACCTTGGTGGCAGATGTGGAGTTTCAAACTTCTGGTATACGTGAATTTTTAGATATATTGAATGACGACTCTATTAGCGCAAGAGAAGAATTACCGAATTTGTTTTTAAAGCGCGCTTTTTTTGGAGGAAACTTGGGTCTTGGTGCAGATATTGGTTTTACATATCACTTAAATAAGAATATGGTAATAACAGGCAGCCTTTTAGATATAGGCTTTATCAATCATACTAAAGATATAGAAAGTTATAGTTTAAGAGGTTCTGCTTCTAATGAAGGAATTGAAATTGTATTGCCAGAAGCTTTAAATGATTTGAATAATAATCTTTGGCAGAATTTAATAGATGATATTGAAACCCAGATACCTTTTGAAGCTAATGAAGATTCATTTATTTCATTACGACCAATAAAATTAAATGCATCAATACGGTATAATTTTGGTAATCAAAAACTAAAGGATGATTGCTATTGTGGAATTAACGCCAAAAATAAAAGAGATGGTTTTGATTATAAAAATGCTCTGGGAGCTCATTTATTTGTAATAAATAAACTAAAAGGGCCGCAAGCAGAATTTACTGCATTCTATCAAACAAGAATTGGCAAAGCATTAGCAGCTAAGGCTACATATACAGCAAATAAATTTACTTTCACTAATATTGGCTTAGGTCTTAATTTTCAAGCTGGACCAGTTAATTTTTATATTCTTGGAGATAACCTCACAGGGTATCAAAACATAGCTGATAGTAATTATGCATCGTTACAATTCGGATTTAATATCATATCTTGGTATAAGTAATTAACATTTATTCGATGAAAAAAACACTTTACTTATTTGTTGTAGCTTTTACCATAATAGGCTATTGTAATGCT
>CAZLUS010000032.1:0-7350 GCA_964562775.1 uncultured Flavobacteriaceae bacterium
GTATCTACAGTATTGATTGTAATACCTATAGCTTTAAGTGCTATTCTTCCATTGAATTTTATCAATATGAAAAAAATCAAGTCAGAAATAGCATCTAGAAAGTAAATCACAATTAGGGCATCAAAAAAGCACAGTAGCTAATGATTAACAAACGTCTTCTTGTAAAAAATTTGCTTGCTCATAATGATGAGAATAGCTTTTACGATAAGAAACGTTTTATAGCTATAGGCGAAAAAGAAGGCAAAGCTAAATTCTTAAAACACGTTTGTGCATTAGCAAACAGCAATCCTTTTAATAATTCTTTTATAGTAATTGGTGTAGAAGACGAAGACAATAAAATTGTTGGAGTAGATTTTTTTGATGATAGTAAAATTCAGAATTTAGTCAATGCCTACCTAAACAATCCACCAAAAATAGCATACGAGAATATACCTTTTCCGCATTTAAAAACAGGAAAAGTAGTAGGCCTAGTAACCATAACATCTACAGGAAAAGTATGCGCTTTAAGAAAAAACATATGGAAGTACTATGGTGGTGCAGTCTTTTTTAGAGAGGGAAGCATAAGCCTACCAAAAGCTTTTGATATTAAGCTAGAAGATATTAATTCTAAGAAAGTGGCTACCATAGAGCAGCATGCACGTAATAATATAAAATTAACCTTAGATGGAGTTATAGATTTTATTAATAACAGGCATGCAGATTTAGCAAGCAGTTATAAGGTTTTTAAAGAGCAGTTTGTAGTCTGTTGGGCTGGCAATGAAAAAAAAGTAGGCGACCAAACTTATTATTCAAGAGTAGATATTGAACTTATAAACGAACAAGTAAAACTATTTTATTCTGCCTTAGATGAGATTACCATTTCTTATAATGAAGATTCATTTACTACACTAGAATTTGTGCAATTAGGTTTAGGAAAAAACCAAAAATACTATCCCTTAGAAGAGGTTACAATAACATTTTCTGAAAACGGAAAATATAGTATAGATAGCACTTTGGTTTTTGAGCCTCCACGATATGACAAAAAAACACTGCATCACATTTTAAACACAAATAATGCACTACTAAAAAAAATAGCGAAAGGAGTTCGTCTATCCGAAGCAGATAAAGTAGACTTAAAAAACCTGCCTGACACCTATTTGATATGTTATTTGAATGGCTTTGAGGTCGCTAAAGAACAAATGGAAAATGCTAGAACCTTATTAAAGCAAACGAATGAAACTGTGTATTTTTCGCTAAAAGAAGCTTTACGAGTATTGCGTAAAGTAAAATATAATTAAGCTTCTAATTGTTCTAAAGTAGGTAGTGCAGCAATTGCACCAAATGCAGTAGTTGTTATAGCACCTGCTTTATTAGCAATTAAAACCATTTCTAATAAATCTTCGGGATTATCCAAAATACTATTAAAATTAGAAAGCTTTGCTATTTGGTATAAAAGACATCCTATAAAAGCATCACCAGCTCCAGTAGTATCAACAGGAGAAACCTTAATACTAGGCACAGTTTTCTTCATACTTTTTGTGCTTACATAAGTTCCTTCTTTGCCTAGCGTAATAGTAATAATAATAGCACCTATCTCATGAAAGTAATCACAGGCTTCGTCTGCATTTTCTTTGCCAGATATAAGGAGGGCCTCTTCTAGACTAAACTTACACAAGTGCGATTTTTCAATATAAGGCAAACACTTTTTAATAAAGTCAGCTTCATTTTCTACCCAAAGGTCACTTCTATAATTTGGATCAAAGCATATAAAAGAATCGCTATAAAGACCATCAAAAAGATAATGTCCATATGCTTTTTCTAAATGCCCCCCTAATAGCGCAGTAGCAGCACCAAAATGTATAATATTTTTGTGGAAAGCTGTTTTAATAGTCGGGTCGTATTTTAGCTCTTCGTCTGCACCACGATTAAATACAAAATCGCGTTCACCATCTTTTGCTATAGACACAAAGGCAAGTGTTGTAAATGTATTAGACCTTTTAGCCATTGAAATATCTACCCCTTCGTTTTTTAAGACATCAAGTAAAAATGTACCAAAAGGATCTTTGCCTACACAACCTATAAAAGAACTTTTTCCACCTAATTTAGCAATGGCACAGGCTACGTTAGCAGGAGCACCCCCAGCTTTTTTTGTAAAATGTGTAGCCTTAGAAAGAGTACTACCTTGGTTTTCTGCCACAAAATCAATCAATAACTCTCCAATACAAAAAACACTTGTCATAAAAGGGCTTATTTATAGTACAAGGTACATAGAAAACTATTTTTCTAAAAAATTATGAAGATGATATTTTAAGTTAAGCTTTTAAGGATAATTTTTTTTACGGTTATTAGTGTAAAATTTTTTGATGCGAAGATTTGTAATAGGTGATATTCATTCTGCTAAAAAAGCAATACCTCAAATATTAGATCGTGCTGGTGTAACCAGAGAAGACCATCTTATTTTTTTAGGCGATTATATTGATTCATGGAGTGAAGCTTTTGAAACTGTAGAATTTTTAATAGCACTACAAAAAACGCATAATTGCACTTTTATAAGAGGTAACCACGATGAACTTTGCAAAGAATGGTTGTTAACAGAGAAAGAAAACCCGCTATGGTTAGCGCATGGTGGAGCAGCAACAAAAGCATCGTATTTAAAAGCAGGAAAAGAGAAATGGAATACTCATATACAATTTTACGAGGCTTTAGAAAATACTTATATAGACGATGATAATCGACTATATCTTCATGCAGGCTTTACCAATTTAAAAGGGATTGACTATGAATATTTCAAAGAAATGTTCTACTGGGATAGAACACTTTGGGAACTCGCAAAGGCTATAAATCCAAATTTAAAGCCCGAAGACAAGGATTTTCCTCAAAGACTAAAACACTATAAAGAAATATTTATAGGGCATACACAAATTTCTAAAACTACTGAAGCAATGCCGCAAAAAGGAGCTAATGTATGGAATGTTGATACGGGTGCTGCCTATAAAGGCGCATTAACAATCATGGATGTAAAAACCAAGCAATTTTGGCAAAGCGACATAGTTTATACGCTATACCCAGGAGAAAAAGGAAGAAACTAGAAACTACAGCCTACTATTAAAATAATTATATAGATCTTTAGCAAAAATTAAAACATGTCTGCCAAAAATATACGATTAGAAGTCATGCAAGCTATAGAACCAAAAGTAGAGGGTTTTATAGACGAATTTTTAGTGCCACCTGAAAAAATATGGCAGCCTACGGATTTTCTGCCAAACTCTCAAGAAGATACTTTTTTTGATGAGGTAGAAAAAATTAGGGAAGAAGCTAAAGAGCTTGGTTACGATTTTTGGGTAACGCTAGTAGCAGATACAATTACAGAAGAAGCTTTACCCACATATGAGTCTTGGCTGATGGATGTAGAAGGAATAGATCAGCATTCTGGTAAAGATAATGGATGGTCTAAATGGGTAAGAGCATGGACAGCAGAAGAGAATAGGCATGGTGATGTGCTTAATAAATATTTGTACTTATCTGGTAGGGTTAATATGCGTGAGATAGAAATTACAACACAACATCTTATAGCAGATGGTTTTGATATAGGCACAGATAGAGACCCATATAAGAATTTTGTGTATACCACTTTTCAAGAATTGGCAACCAATATTTCGCATAAGCGAGTGGGTGTAATGGCAAAGAAAAAGGGAAATTCATTATTAGGTAAGATGTGTACTATTATTGCTGGCGATGAGATGCGACATCATTTAGCCTATCGGGAGTTTGTGAAAACAATTTTGGGTCAAGACCCTAACGGAATGTTGTTAGCTTTCGCTGATATGATGAAAAAGAAAATTGTAATGCCAGCTCATTTTTTAAGAGAATCTGGCGGAGAAATAAGTACTGCTTTTGAGCTTTTTTCTAATTGTGCACAAAGATTAGGGGTGTATACGGCTCAAGATTATATAGATATTCTTAAAAAATTAAATGATTATTGGAATATAGGTGGTTTAGTACAACTTAATGATGAAGCAGAAAAAGCACGCGATTATTTAATGAAATTGCCTAGTAGATTACAACGAATATCTGAGCGTATGATATTTGAGCAAGAGCGATATAAATTTAAATGGGTAGAGGCTAACGGAATGTTATAAAAAAACCGGTCTGTAAAAGACCGGTTTTAAAATTAGGGGACTTATAATTTTCCGCCTTTATGTTCATCTTGCCATTTAGCAAGTTTTTTCCACTCGCCTTTATAAGCCATTTTAGCTTGCAATGGCCAAGAACCTGGATCATGTATTCTGTAACGTTCACCTCCAGAATCTAAAACTTCTTGACATTTTTTCTGGCTTGCTTCAGAAAGAGCTTTCCAAGTTTTAATATTAAAGTTATGGAATAAGCCTTCTATTTTTGGGCCAATACCTTCAACTACTTTTAAATCGTCTTGTTTAATGCGTTTTCCATAAGCAGCTTTGGCAGCACCTGCATCAAAAGCTGCTACTTTAGTCGCTTCCTTCGGAGCTATAGAGGCAGCTTTAACTTTTGGAGCGGCAGCTACCGGTGCTGCTACCAACTTTTTGTTACAAGCATCTAAATCTGCTCTTAAACGCGCATTTTTATCTTCTAAAGCCTTAAGGTCTGCAGAGTTATCAATTACCTTACTATTTCCTTTGCCCCAGTAATAACCAATAATTCCACATATTAAACCTGTTAAAAGAGGAATTAACCAGCACCAGATATTCATATTTTCAAAATCCATTTTTTATATTTTTAGTTTTGTATTATTTATTTTAATGTAACTACTGTTCTTCTATTTTTAGACCTACCTTCCTTAGTCGCATTTGTGGCGATTGGATCGTCTGGGCCTTGAGAACTTGAATTAATTTTTGCTTCAGGGATGCCGTTTCTTGAAAGATAAGCCTTTGCAAAATCTGCACGTTCTTGCCCTAATCTAATATTAGTTGTTCTAGAACCAGTACCGTCTGTATGTCCTATTACATTACATTCGGATCCATCTACTTGATCTAAATATCTAGTTATTTTAGCTATTTTTTCTCTTTGCTCAGGAGTTAAATTAATAGCAGCTTCACCAGTATTAAAATACAATACAAGAGGATTTGCGTTAATGTCATCATACAATGCTTTTAGTTCGTCGTCAGCATTTTCAGATTTAGCAGTAATCTCATAAGTTACAGGCCCAGTAAGCACACCGTCTAAAGGTAAAAACTCATCCATTAGCCTTCCAAAAGTATTTGTTTGAGAAGATGGAACACCTTGAGCGACAAGGTAGTTTTTAACTTTATTTGCCCTAGCTAAACCAAGATTTGGATAAGCACTAGCATTTGTTTCATCGCCTTTGTACAGACCAGTAATATTAATAATCTTGTCTGAGTTTGCGGTTAAATAATCTTTTAGACTACTAATACCAGTACCAACTTTGTCAGATAAAGGAGTTAAATAATCATCAGAAGAAAGATTAAAATTAAAATTGTCTTGAACATCATAGGCATAATCCCCATCATTAAAAGCAAATGGAAAGGAAGAAGCCTCTGGTTCTTTGGGAGGAACAATTTCTTCTTTAATTGTTTTAGATTCTGCTTCAACCGTTTGGTTACCACATTCACTACAACAACTAATGTAGAAATAAATTCCTGCTAAGATTGTAATAATCATACCTAATAAATAGGTCAGGTTTCTAGTCATGTTTAGTATTTATTAAATGTTTAGATTCCCAATGTATTAAAAATCTCTTAAAAAAGTTAATTTTTGCTAATGAAATTGATAGTAATCAATCAGTTGAGAATTATTATCGTTGTTTTTTAACAAATTATGTGTGATAAACTTGAAAAAGATACCATGTATACAATTTTTGCTGCCATTTATATGTAATCAAATTAGCTTTGGTAAAATAAACAAGAAATTAGCTTAAAATTTATAGAAAAACCTATTTCTCCCGACCAAGTTCCGGCATTGAATAGGTCTCAAAAACAATAAGTTAGAGTTAGTAAGTTGGTTAAAACCGTTGTTCTTAGGGGCGGCGGTTTTTTATAAATTAAACTTTATACCCTGTGCTAATGGCAGTTTTGTTGTATAATTAATGGTGTTTGTTTGCCTGCGCATGTAAATTTTCCATGCGTCTGAGCCGCTTTCGCGGCCTCCACCAGTTTCTTTTTCTCCACCAAATGCACCCCCAATTTCGGCACCCGAGGTTCCAATATTGACATTCGCTATACCACAATCGCTACCAGCTGCAGATAAGAATAGTTCAGCTTCTCTAAGATTGTTTGTCATAATTGCCGAAGACAAACCTTGCACTACACCATTTTGTTGGGCAATGGCATTTTCAACTTCACCCGAATACTTAAGTAAATAAAGTATAGGAGCAAAAGTTTCTTCTTGTACTATAGTGAAGCTATTCTTTGCTTCTACAATAGCAGGCTTTACATAACAGCCGCTATCAAAACCATCTCCTGAAAGGACTTCCCCTTCAACTAAAATGGTGCCTCCTTCAGCTTTTGCTTTTTGTAAGGCTTCAGTATACATTTTTACAGCGTCCTTATCAATTAATGGTCCAACATGGTTGTTTTCGTCTAAAGGATTACCAATTTGTAATTGTTTATAAGCATCAACAACAGCATTTTTTACATTATCATAAATAGATTCATGAATAATTAATCTTCTTGTAGATGTGCAACGTTGTCCGGCTGTCCCTACAGCTCCAAAAACAGCTCCAATAATTGTCATTTTAATATCGGCATCTGGAGTAACTATTATGGCATTATTTCCGCCGAGCTCTAATAAAGATTTCCCTAGTCTAGTAGCAACAGCTTTTGCTACTATTTTCCCCATTCTTATAGAACCTGTTGCAGATATTAAAGGAATACGTGTATCATTAGACAAAAACTCACCAACTTTATAATTTCCATTTACGAGACAAGAGATACCTTCGGGCAAGTTATTTTCTTTTAGTACTTGAGCAATAATATTTTGACAAGCAATACCACATAGTGGTGTTTTTTCTGATGGCTTCCAAACACAAACATCACCAGATATCCATGCTAAAGCAGTATTCCATGCCCATACAGCTACTGGAAAATTAAATGCTGAAATTATACCTACAACTCCTAAAGGATGGTATTGTTCGTACATGCGATGCCCTGGTCTTTCAGAGTGCATCGTAAGGCCATGCAATTGCCTAGATAAACCTACAGCAAAATCGCAGATATCAATCATTTCTTGTACTTCTCCTAATCCTTCTTGATAGGATTTCCCCATTTCATAAGAGACTAATTTACCAAGAGGCTCTTTAAGTTCACGAAGTTTTTCGCCAAATTGGCGTACTATTTCACCTCTTTGCGGAGCCGGAGTTGTTTTCCAGTCTGTAAA
>CAZLUS010000032.1:7450-20238 GCA_964562775.1 uncultured Flavobacteriaceae bacterium
ATTGGCGTACTATTTCACCTCTTTGCGGAGCCGGAGTTGTTTTCCAGTCTGTAAAGGCATTTGTAGCGGCCTTTAGTACCTTTTCATAATCTTCTTTTGCAGTGCTTTTTACTTTGCCAATTAATGACCCATCAACGGGAGAATACGATGCTATAAGTTCTCCAGAACCAAAATTATTTAAACCCGTAGATGTTCCTGCATTAATCTCTTTAACTCCTAATTTTTTTAGGGCTTTATCCAAGCCGAAGGAAACAGCAATTTTTGACATCATATAACTTTTTAAAAGGAAATCGTTAAATTTTTATAAAATTACAAAGAATAGTAGTACTAAAAATCACAGCTTTAAAATAAATGGCTAGTTGCAATAGCATAAAGAATAATTCCTATAATGGCAGGAACAGCTTGCACATAGAATATTTTTTTTGAAATAGAAAATGCACCGTATATTCCTGCTGCAGTAACGCAAAAAAGAAAAAACAAAGCAATATTAAATGCCCATATTGTATCGTTAATTAGGAGCGACCATACTAGACCAATCGCTAGAAAGCTATTGTATAAACCCTGGTTTGCTGCCATACTCTTAGTGGGTTCAAACAAATCTGCAGGAAAGTTTTTAAAGACTTTTTTTGCTTTTGTTGTCCAAGCAAATAGTTCTAGCCAAGCGAAATAAAAATGCATTAAAGCTACAATAGCGGTAAGTATTTTAGCGAAAAGAAGAACCATTGTTATTTTTTACCTAAGGTATAAAGATTTTAGGTAAATAATAGCAATAAAAAAAGGCCTGCGCTATTGCAGACCTTCTTCTAAAAACCCAAAACTTAATTAATATATACTGTTTTAATTATGACTATTTCTTAAAAAACAACTGTGTAAAGTATAATTTCCCTTCTTCGTCTGCTATTACACCAACTCCAGTATGGGTAAAATCTCCTTCTATTGTACTTTTATGTGATGGGCTATTTAACCACCCATTTAATGCTTTTTCTGCTGTAACATAACTTTTTGCTACATTCTCTTTAATCAGGATTGCTCCAGTTTCACTTGCAAGATTACTCGCTCTTGAGTCAAAACGGTCATGACTTATTTTTCCTTGGGCAATCATATAAGCGTTGTGTTCATTTGCAGATTCATATGCCTCTGCATTATTTTCTAGTATTGATAAGCCTAAATTTTCTCTATGAGAATTTACTAATTCAAGTAATTCAATTTCTACCATAGTGGCACTTTGCAGTAGTGCTTCATTACTTTCAAAAAATGCTCCTTCTTCAATAGGAGGCGGAGTGCACGATGTCAAGACGATACTAAATAACGCTAAAAATGTGGATGCTAATTTCATGATTTTGGGGATTTGATTTAACACGTTGTTTATTATTTACAGGGCAAACATACATTTGAACTCAGCGTATTGAATTAAAAAATCCATATTGTGATAGAAATTTTCGACAACTTGTAAAATAAGGCCTAATAAGGGCTAATCGATGAAATACAATTATAATTTTATCGTATAAATTTGCATTTAAAGCCTTTTTTTGTAGTTCAACCTTACAAAATGGTATTTGAACTCAACTAAAAAACTAGCACTATAGAGTAACAACAAAAAGCTTCGTTGAAGGGTAAGCTATGCTATAAAAAAGTTTAATCGGAGTACTCCGATTAAACTTAAAAAATGAATATGATATTACATTAGAATACTTCATTACAAAGTTCTAATGCATAGCGTAATTTTATTTGAAGAAAATATGAGTATAGTACGTTGTACCATTACTATCCTTTTTTACACTTATGGCGGCATGTGTAAAATCCCCTTCAATATTTGCTTTATGATCAGTGCTACGAATCCATCCGTCAAAAACGGCATTTGAGGTTAAAGGCCCTTTTGCAATATTCTCCCCAATTTGGTTAGCATCGGCTTCAGAAAATATTGTAGAAGCCCTGCTATTAAAATTATCATGACTCAAGATACCTTTAGCAATCATATAATCATTGTGCGTATTGGCTTCAGAATATGCAATAGAGTTAAATGTAACTGTTGACATCCCTATAGCTGTTCTATGCTCGTTAACAAGAGTCATTACCTGTGTTTCTAATTGTGTATCACTTACTGCATTAATAGCATCAAGTTCAACAACATCATCTTTTGCGCATGAAAAAAGAAACATAAATGACGCAAATAACAGTGTTCTCAAAAAAACTGTTCTCATTTGTTTGTTTATTAATGAGGCAGTTCATATGAAGATTATGGGGTAATTTCATTTTCATAAGCAATGATATTTTTTTTGGAAAGCACTTCCAAATTCTAGTATAATTTTTCGTTGGAGGGTCTTATTTGTTAGAAGAAATGCAAAATAGACTTATTCTTCGTTTTTATTTTTAGTATCATCATCTTTAAAAACTGCACTAAAAACAAAGGCTCCTATATCCCTAATTGGATGGTATAGCACAGACTCATTCATGGTGTCCTTATTAATAAAAGTTAGTGATGCAGTTGCTTTTTCAAAAAAAAGAAGAGCAGCGCCAATAATAATAGCCACTTTTAAGGTTCCAAAAACTCCACCAGCTATCTTATTTAAGACACCTAACATGGCAAAATCTGCTATTTTGGTTAATAACTTACCAGCAAGTCCTACAAGGATAATAATAGCTATAAATGTAATTAAGAAAGCAGTTATTTTAAGAAAACGCTCACTTAGGGCTATATTTTGCGATATAAAATCTGAAGCTATATAAGAAAAATGAATAGCTCCATAAATTCCAGCAACTATGGCTATTAATGAAGCTAATTCTACGAATAAACCGTTTTTTAGCCCTTTATAGAGGCCTAAAGCCAGTAGAATTCCTAAAACGATATCTAGAAAGTTCATGCTAATGTGTTTAACACAAATATAATTAAGTAGATGCTAATTATTTCTTGTTTTCGGTTGTAAATTTACAGTAGATATGGCGAGAGATACAGTTTTAAAAGAGCGTTGGCAATTACTTGTAGAAAAGCTTTCTACACAATTTGCAGATGGTGATGCATTAGATTTAGATGCAATTATTTATTTGGTAGGGGTGCAAGAATTAGGAAAACCCCATAAGAAGTATAAAAAAGATGAAAAAGTAAACCTTATGCATATAGGCATTTGCAGATTATTAGAACCTTATGGGTATTATGAATTCGATTTTTTTGATGACGATGGTTGGCCACACTATACAATAAAAGAACAATTGCCGCCGCTTAAAGCGGGGGAGCAATCTGTTCTTATGAAAGAGGCAATTGTAAATTATTTTTTAGAAAAGAATTATATTTTATAATGAAACTGCAGCAACACTATTACGCAGTAATTTTTACAAGCATTCGAAATTCTGGCGACAATGGTTATGCTTCTATGGCAGAAAAAATGGAAAAACTTGCAAGGCAGCAACCTGGGTTTTTAGATTTTGAAACGGCAAGAGAAACTATAGGCATCACTATAAGTTACTGGGAGAGCAAAGAAGCTATTGCCAATTGGAAAGCAAATATTGACCATACCATTGCTCAAGAATTAGGAATTAAAGAATGGTATTCTTGGTATAAAGTTAGAATATGCCTTGTAGAGCGAGAATATGATTTTGGAAACAGACCAAAAACATAAAACAGACACACCTTAATTATAACAGGATATGAATAAGACAACCAGATTTTCTAACCTTAACCGTAAAGAGACTATACAAGAACTCTCTAATACTACCTATGACTTGGTGGTTATTGGTGGTGGAATCACAGGAGGCGGAATCGCTTTAGATGCTGCCTCTAGAGGAATGAAAGTTGCTTTAGTTGAAAAAGGAGATTTTGCATCAGGAACTAGCAGTAAATCTACCAAACTAATACATGGTGGCTTACGTTATTTAAAACAATTCGATTTTTGGCTAGTTAAAGAAGTTGGGTCAGAACGAGCTATTGTACATAAACTTGCACCACATTTAGTATTGCCAGAAAAAATGCTTTTGCCCCTAATAGAAGGGGGTTCTTATGGCAAGTGGCTTACATCTATAGGTTTAAAAGTTTATGATGTTTTGGCTCAAGTAACAGGCGAGGATAAACGCCAAATGTTAGAAAAGAAAGAGGCTCTAAAACTAGAACCCCTACTGCCTAAAAAAATACTGAATGGAGCAGGCTATTATGCGGAGTACCGTACAGACGATGCCAGATTAACCATAGAAAATATAAAGACTAGTTTAAATTATGGCGCCACACCTTTAAACTATGCAGAGGTTAAAGACTTTATATATAAAGACGAAAAAATTGCAGGAGTAAAGGTGCTAGATACTGTTACGGAGACGGAGTTTAATATTAAATCTAAATACGTAATTAACGCTACAGGCCCTTGGGTAGATGAATTAAGGTGCACAAACAACAACTCAAAAAAAGAAAAGCGTTTACATTTAACTAAGGGAGTACATCTTGTTTTTCCTTTTGAAAAACTACCGGTAAAACAATCGGTGTATTTTGATATACCTGATGGTCGAATGATGTTTGCTATTCCTAGAGGAAAAATAACCTACGTGGGCACTACGGATACTAATTTTAATTTAGATAAGGACAATGTTAAGACTGATATTGCAGATGCTATCTATTTAATATCTGCCGTAAATAATATGTTTCCAAGCATAAATTTAGAATTAGACGATATTGTTTCTTCATGGGCAGGGCTAAGACCTTTAATACACGAAGAAGGCAAATCTGCTTCCGAATTATCCCGTAAAGATGAGATTTTTACCTCAGACACAGGTTTGATTAGTATAGCAGGAGGTAAGCTTACAGGCTATAGAAAAATGGCAGAACGAGCCGTTGATTGTGTGGTAGAAAAAATGGAAGAAGATTATAACGCAAATTTTGCTTCATGTACCACAGACAGTATTCCACTATGTGGTAATGGATTTAAAAAATTTAAACATGTAGAAAAATATATTGTTGAAATTTTAGCAAAGATTGAGCAAGATGGTTTTGATTATTATGATGCGCTATATTTAGTAACAAGCTACGGAAAGCAGGCAGAAGACATACTTTTACGATATGAGTCTATAAAAGGCACAGATATACATTTAAGGATGCTAAGGGCAGAATTACAATTTAGTATTGAAAATGAAATGGTTTTAAACCCTATGGATTTCTTTATTCGTAGAACAGGAAGATTGTATTTTAATATTGAAAGTATTAGAACTTATATGAACCCTATACTCGAAGATTTTAAACAGACTTTTGGTTATGATGATGCTAAAATTGCCAGTTTTAAAGAATACCTTGAAGCCGAGCTAGAAAGTCATTCTAATTTTTCTTTAGATAGAATCTAATCTAATTTCTCGGTCAGTTTTTTAAAGGTTTTTTTGGGATTTCCATCTTTATAAAGCACTTTATAAACGGAATCAATAATGGGTGTTTTAACCTCTTTTTTAAATTTTGTTTTTTGGTCATAGGCCGTTTTAGCTGCATAATAGCCTTCGGCAATCATTTTCATTTCCATTTGAGCGCTTTTTACGGTATACCCTTTGCCAATCATGTTTCCGAACATACGGTTTCTGCTAAAAATAGAATAGCCAGTTACTAATAAATCACCTAAATAGGCAGAATTATTAATATTTCGCTTCATTTTATGAATGCGAGTGATGTAACGTTCCATTTCACGAATAGCATTACTCATTAGCACACTCTGGAAATTATCACCATAACCCAACCCATGATAAATACCCGCGGCTAAGGCATAAATGTTTTTTAACATAGCGGCATATTCGGTGCCGATAATATCGTCAGATATTTTGGTTCTAATATAATGGCTTTGTAAGTGCTGGGCTAAAAGCTCAGCTTTTTCTTTATTAGAGCTAGCAATAGTAAGATAAGATAGTCGTTCTAAAGCAACTTCTTCAGCATGGCAAGGCCCTGTTATTACCCCAATATTTTCGAAAGGGATTTTATATTTTTCATTAAAGTGCTCACCAACTATTAAGCCTGTTTCTGGCACAATACCTTTTATAGCAGAAAATATAAGTTTATTGTTAAGAGAAATAGTTAGTTTTTGCAGTTCTGTTTCTAAAAAAGCAGAGGGAATAGCAAAAACAAGAATATCTGAAGCGTTAACAGCCTCGTCAATAATATTAGTAAGACTAATGGATTCGGTATGTAGTTCTACGGAGCTTAAATAGTTGGGGTTGTGTCCTTCATGTTTAATATGCTCAATAGCAGAAGTACTTCGCATATACCAATAAACTTGATCCGAATTTTCCGTTAACATTTTTACAATAGCTGTAGCCCAGCTACCACCTCCAAGAACAGTAATCTTCAATTTTTAGTGTCTTAAAATTATAAAGGCTAAAGGTAATAAATCAAAAAAGTAAATAAGGAACTAGAAATATTTTTTGATTTATTACTACTTAGTGTAAGGACTATTAATTAACTACGACTAGTAAGGTAGTTTTTTGGTTGGTTATTTAGTTAGAAACCGCTTCGAGTATCTTATTCGAGGCGGTTTTTTATTTTTTTTATAACTTACTGACGATGAGCAATAAAGAAACTAAAATAGAAATGGGCAATAAGGCCCATAAAGAAATACCAGGAAACCCTTCTACAGCTACAAGTAGTAAATTAAGTTTAAACGATCGCTCAAACGGCATACCATTGCGTGTGTTATCAGAAAAAGAATGGGAGTTTTGGATGCATAACGGTTATATTATAATTAAGAATGCCGTTTCTAAGCAACAAGCAAAAGCTACTGCAGATTTTTTATGGGAGTTTGATGAAAAAACCCTTGACGACCCTTCTACATGGTATGCGCCATCAAGAGCAGAAATGAAAATGAAAGAATTAGCAGGCACTGGAATGGTTGAGGTTTATAACCATCAGCTTTTATGGAATAACAGGCAAATGCAACAAGTTTATGATGCTTTTGTAGACGTTTGGGGAACAGAAAAATTATGGGTCACTATTGATAGGGCTAATTTAAATTTCCCACAACGTCCAGGAGAGAATAAAAAAGGTTTTATTCATTGGGATTATGATCCAGAAACACGCCCTCAAAATGTCCAAGGAGTACTAGCATTAGCTGACCAAATGGATGAAAATATGGGAGGCTTTCAATGTATTCCTTGGTTGTATAGAAATTATGATTCTTGGAAACTAACACAGCCTGATAATCGTGACCGATTTCAACCAGATATTTCACAATTAGAAGATAAAATTGTAAAGGTTAAAATGGAAGCTGGAGATTTATTAATTTTTAATAGTACTCAACCTCACGGAATTCGTCCTAACAAATCTGACAATAAAGTCCGTATTGCACAGTATATTTCTATGATGCCAGCCGAAGAAGAAAATGAAGAACTTAGAAAATGGCGCATCAATTCTTGGAAAAATAGAATTGCACCAGAAGGCTATGCTTTTCCTGGAGACCCTAGAAAATGGGAGCAAACAAAATATAAAACCGCAAAACTTACCGATTTAGGAAAAAAACTTTTAGGTTTAAATAGTTGGTAAACAATCACTTTGGAACCAACTGAATTTACTTTCGTGGCGTATTTAGCTAAAAAGGTCAGAAAGTTTTTCAGTAAAATTGTACACATCGAATTTTTCTAGTAAGAGACTAGCTAAGAATACAATAAGCCCTATTTTTGCCAGCTTAATTTCAGTATTTCTACTGAAACAAGTTCAATTTACATGAAAAAGTACCTAAACCTTTTCGATTTTAAACAAAAAGTAGACTATAAAACGGAGATTCTTTCTGGTTTAACGGTAGCCTTAGCCTTAGTACCAGAAGCTATTGCTTTTGCTTTAATACCAGGCTTTTCTCCCCTTACAGGGCTTTATGCGGCATTTATATTGGCTTTAGTAACTTCTATTTTAGGGGGTAGACCAGGAATGATTTCTGGTGCAACAGGGGCTGTTGCCGTAATTTTTGTTGGACTTATATTAGAATTAAAAAACACTTTTCCAGGGATAGAACCCACTACAATATTAAATTATGTTTTTGCCACAGTAATTATAGCAGGGGTGCTTCAAATTTTAGCAGGCTTGTTACGATTAGGAAAGTTTATTCGTTTAGTGCCGCATCCTGTTATGTTTGGCTTTGTAAATGGTTTAGCCATTATCATTTTTATGGCACAATTCCCTAATTTTTATCAAAAAGGAACAGAATCCTTATTACAGGGTTCTTCGCTTTATATCATGTTGGGCTTAACTTTATTAACCATGTTAATTATATGGGGCTTACCTAAATTAACTAAAGCAATACCATCATCTTTAGTAGCTATTTTAGTTGTTTCTGCAATAGTATTAGGTTTTGGTATAGACACACTAACTGTTGCAGATACTATGCGAGAAGGGGAATCTATAAAAGGTGGTTTTCCACCACTTTCTATACCTCAAATTCCCTTTACTTGGGAGACTTTTATGATTATAATACCCTATGCTGGTATTGTAGCCGGAGTAGGACTTATAGAGAGTTTATTAACCTTAAATATTATAGACGAGATTACAGATACAAGAGGCCGTGGTAATAAAGAATGTGTAGCTCAAGGGATAGCCAATATTTTTTCTGGCTTTTTATCAGGTATGGGTGGTTGCGCTATGATTGGGCAGAGTTTAATTAATACATCTTCTGGAGCAAGAGCAAGATTATCTGGTATTACCGCAGCGGTAATGCTTTTGGTGTTTATAATGTTTGGTAGTAGTTTAATAGAACAACTACCTATGGCAGCTCTAGTAGGTTTAATGTTTATGGTTGCGATAGGCACTTTTGAATGGGCTAGTTTTAAAACCTTTAGGAAAATGCCCAATTCTGATGTAATTGTAATGGTTTTGGTAACCTTAATAACAGCTATAACACATAATTTGGCAATTGCTGTTTTACTAGGGGTTGTCATTTCTGCTTTGGCGTATTCTTGGGAGAATGCAAAGCGTATTAGAGCTAGAAAGTATGTTGATGAAAACGGCGTAAAACATTATGAAATTTATGGGCCTTTGTTTTTTGGTTCTACTACGTTGTTTGCGGAAAAGTTTGATATACAGAACGACCCACAAGAGGTAATTATTGATTTTAAAGAAAGCCGAGTGGCAGACATGTCTGGTATTGAAGCCTTAAATAAAATTACGGAACGTTATTCTAATGCAGGCAAGAAATTACATTTAAGACATTTAAGTAAAGATTGCATACGTCTATTAAAAGATGCAGAAGAAATCATTGAAGTAAATGTTATGGAAGATCCAACTTATAAGGTGGTTGTTGATAAAATGACATTAAATTCAGGCGGTAATCCGTATAAGCTTTGGGGTTTATAAATTGCATAAAATCACTAAGGATTAGTATTAATTTATTCCCTATTCTTACCTAAAAACACATTAACATTTGGGTCTATAGGGTTGCCATTACTTCTACGCATTAAAACTATTTGCCCTGTATGGTATATACAATCTGAAATCATACCATTAAGCATATTCCAATACGGGAAATCGGTTTGTTGACCACCGCGATCAAAAGTTATTTTAAAATTTGAGACTTCTTCATTTGTTTTGCCTTTTACAACTTCGCTTGCTGCTTTAAGATTGGCTAAGGTTTTTGATCGTAATTCATCGTAAGAAAGTCCAGAAAAATCTTGAGGTCTTATACTAGGCTCGCCTTTAGGAGCCTCTAAAATTGTCTCAGACATCCCGTAAATATGTTGTAAAGTTTCTATAATAGATCTTCCTTCTTTGGTGATTTTATGGGAAAGATCGTCTTGGGTTAAATCTTTAGTAGCCCAATGGTAGCGATAGCCTAAGCCATCTATTATTCTTCCAACTACATTTCCTGCGGTGTATTCTTCAGGAGCTTCTGGTATTTGATGGTATGGTAATTTCATTTCTTGTGATTGACAATTTAGTATAAAAAATACAACTGGAATTAAAAGTAGCTTTTTCATATAGCCGAATTAAATTTTAAAATTAGTGAAACTATTTTCTTCTGCTCCAAACTTCGTACAAGGGGTTTCCTTTACTACTAAAACCAGAATGGTGCCAATCACCTTCTTTTAGGGCAAAATCAAATTCTAAGCTTGCTCCTACTCGAGCGACATCTCTAGAAAAGAATTTAATATGCTCAGTGTATTTGCCATTAATAGTAGTATAATTTCCTCCACCTGTAGCAATAAATTGCTTTGTTTCGGTATTGTAGGCTATCCATTGAAAACGACTACCAGAAAGTATTTTCATTGTTTTACGAGGTCTATTAGTATCTCGCGTTTGAAATTCTCCATTACGTTTACGCCCAGACATTAGCCAAGCTCCATGTAACAGTCCAGGAGCACCATTATCAATACGTTTCCAAACATAAGGGCGGTCTTTAATTTTTAGAGTAGTATCAGTTAGTTCAATTTCAAAGGTGCTAGTAGACCCCACGCGTTCAGGGGTTTTATTATCAAACTCTACGGTTTCAGAAATTAAATGCCCTTCTTGTATAGACCAAGTACCGCCATTAGTACTTACAAATGCTCCAGTAGTATTATTGTAAAATGTAGATACTTGATGCTTATCAGAGAAAATAACAATGTTTTTTAGCTTTTCACCCTCTAATTCAATGATAGTTTCCCAAGCCCCAATTAGAGGTTGCGATTGAAGCCCTTGTAGTAAAAGTAAAAAGAACAATATGCTGGAATACGTTCTCATGCTAATTTGGTTTTATTAAAAAAGCTACCGCTTATTTTTAAAAACTATAAAGTTCTTAAATATTCAGCTAAGTCGCGAGCCTCATCTTCTGATAGGTTTTGATTAAGCATAATAGCATTATTATATTCTTTAAGTAATGCTTTTGCAATAGGGTCAGATTTTAGCATCTCATTAGGGTTTAGCATCATATTCATTACCCATTCTGGACTACGACGCTCATAAACACCTTTCATAGCAGGGCCAATCATACGTTGTTCTGCCATATGGCATGCAACACAAATAGCATTAAACTTTTCCTGCCCACGTGCTGCCATATCAGTATCAATATCCGCCGGAAAATCTAAATTTTTAATAGGGCCAATTCCTTTATTGTTTAAATCTACTGGTACTCCAGCATCCTCCCCTTTTTTATCTGCAGCTTTAGTTCGGCTTACCTCAAAGCCATCTTTTTTTTCTTTTTTCTCACCACAGGCAATTATCATCATCATGAGTGAAAATGCAAAAAGTATTTTTTTCATTTATTATAGTTTAAGAAAATTAAAGAAAGGTAATCTCACTATAAATTCCAAAAATTTATTTGATTTTGTTCTAGGGCTGTAATACGAGTTTGATTGATATCTGTAGCATACATAATAAATTCATTAAACGCTGTTGTCGAGGCACTATTGGGTTGGTTGCCCGTAGCCCATCCAATAGCAAAATCTTCGGTACGTGTACAATCTCCATTTGTAAATAATCCATTTACACGTTGTATGCCATCTTTGCGCATAATAACATTAGTTGCGGTTCTTACAAAAGAATACTGTGCCCACACATTTATGCCATCAGCGTTAAAAAATTGTCGTTGGCTGTTACAGCAAATGCCTGGATCAAAATAAAAACGTCTATCCCCCCATGTTCCATGAGCCGACCAGCGATTAGCACCTGTTAAAACCCCAAAAGTATGTTGATTACGTCGCGTTGCTCTAAGAATTGAAATAACAGTACCCTGAACTCCGTTTGCAGTAACATCTTGAATGCCATTTGGAGTATCAACAGTTAAGTATTGCCTGTTTCCGTTGCCCTGAAAATAGGGTAAATTCGTATCTGTAAAAAATCGAGGTTGTTGATTAATAATTACTTGCTCAGCGTTCCGCTTTTGACAACTTTGGTCATACCAAATAACAACAAAGACATTACTGCCAGCACGCCAAGCGTCTATTGCACTTAAATCGATAGCATCATCACTTCCTGAGAAAAAATCTCTAACAGCATTATCAGAAGCACGTCGTAGTTGAATTAAGGGGCCCTTGTAATCAGTGTATAATTTGCGTAAGGCAAAGGCAAATGAAAGATCTTCCCCGAGTGCTTTATCTGCAGCGCCTTTGTAACATGAAGGACGTAGAGAGGGAAATTTATTCCAATGTGCAATTTGACTAGTAGCAGAAAATGCGAGTAAAAAGAAAAAGATAAAAAGTAATTTTCGCATACCTTAATTTGTAAGATCTCCCGTAATATGAAATGTATTTAATTGTGTACTAATAATACCTGCTCCGGCATCCTTGCCTGCGGTTACAAAACAACTTAGTCGATTAAGCAAATCAACTCCATTTTGAGCCATAATTGTAACATTTCCAGTATCGGTTTGATACACACTAACATTAAATCCAACAGGTAAATTTGATGGTATTGTAAGTGTAATAGGCGTGGTGCTTTTAGCTCTAATTACATTTCCGTCATCGGCTTCGGTAAGGGTATAATTTGCAGTAATTTCTAGAATTTTTGGTGCCATGTATAAGCGACTCCAACCAGCATCAGTATAGATATAAACGTTTTTTGTGATATTGTCATAAAATAGGGAGCCTTCTTGGGGAGTGCCAGTGATGTCAGCCCTAGAAAGAAATATGTTGGGAGTGTCCGTTGCGCTTTCATCGTTATGAGATACACGTTGTAACAAACCTGCATCAATGGTTTGCCCAATTACAACTGTTGAGAAACTTAATAAAACTAAGAGCAAATATCTTTTCATAGCTTTTTGATAAATAGACAATTCACATTGTAAGAAAATACAACAAAAAAATCAACTATTTATTTTGTTTGACTAGCGTTTTTTTAAAGAAAACTAAGACATTTTGTTAAAGAAACGTATCGCTCTTTTTTC
>CAZLUS010000033.1:0-3963 GCA_964562775.1 uncultured Flavobacteriaceae bacterium
GTATAATGAAGAAGCAAAGCCATACGATTTTACAATGGCTATGGGTTTTACTTTATTAAGTATAGACCCAAAAAAAGGAACTCCAAGTACTGCCCTTGGTCCTAAAATGGGAATGGAATCTACAAGCCTTTCTAGAATTTTAAAAAACATTGAGGAAAGAGGTTATATTGAACGAAAACCTAATCCAAAAGATGGTAGAGGAGTTTTAATTTATCTTACTGAGATAGGCCTAGAAAAAAGAGAGGCTACAAAAGAAGTAGTATTACGCTTTAATGAAGTTATTCAAAACCATGTTAGCGAAACAGATTTAAAAGGGTTTTTTAATACTGTTGAAAGCATTAATAGGTTAATTTTAGACAGAAAAATATATTCAAAAACAACAACTAACTAATACGTAAAATGAAAAGACATATCAATAAAGTTGCTGTAATTGGTTCGGGTATTATGGGAAGCGGTATAGCATGCCACTTTGCCAATATAGGTGTCGAAGTTTTATTATTAGACATCGTACCAAGAGAACTAAATGATAAAGAAAAAGCAAAAGGACTAAGTCTTAATGATAAAATAGTTCGCAATAGATTAGTGAACGATTCTTTAAAATCTGCTTTAAAATCTAAGCCATCTCCTATATATCATCAAAAATTTGCAAACAGAATTTCTACCGGCAATCTTGAAGATGATATAAGTAAGGTTAGCCATGTAGATTGGATTATTGAAGTTGTAGTAGAAAGACTTGATATTAAAAAAATAGTTTTTGAGAATATAGAAAAGCATAGAACACCCGGTACTTTAATTACCTCTAACACTTCTGGTATTCCTATTAACTTTATGAGTGAAGGCCGTAGTGATGATTTTCAGAAACACTTCTGTGGCACACACTTTTTTAATCCTGCACGGTACTTAAAATTGTTCGAAATTATTCCTGGTCCAAAAACTTCTCCTGAAGTATTAGACTTTTTAAATGGCTATGGCGAGCAATATTTAGGAAAAACCTCAGTAGTTGCTAAAGACACTCCTGCCTTTATAGGTAACCGAATAGGAATTTTCAGCATACAGAGTCTTTTTCATGCTGTTAAAGAAATGGGCATGACTGTAGAAGAAGTAGATAAACTTACTGGTCCTGTTATAGGTAGACCAAAGTCTGCAACTTTTAGAACAGTAGACGTTGTAGGTCTTGATACACTCGTGCATGTGGCCAATGGTATTGCAGAAAATTGTAAAGATGATGAGCGCCATGCGCTTTTTGCATTGCCTGATTTTATTTCAACCATGATGGAAAATAAGTGGTTAGGGAGTAAATCTGGGCAAGGTTTTTATAAAAAGTCTAAAGATGCTAAAGGCAAAACAGAAATTCTAACACTTGATTTAGATACGATGGAATATCGTTCTAAAAAAAGAGCAAAATTTGATACACTTGATTTAACCAAAACTATTGATAATGTAGTAGATAGATTTTCTGTCTTAGTTGGTGGCAAAGATAAAGCAGGTGAATTCTACCGTAAAAGTTTTGGAGCTTTATTCGCTTATGTATCACATCGTATTCCTGAAATTACAGACGATTTATATAAGATAGATGATGCCATGAAAGCTGGATTTGGATGGGAACACGGTCCTTTTCAAATTTGGGATGCTGTTGGGTTAGAGAAAGGTCTAGAGTTTATCGCTGATGAAAATCAACAGGCAGCAAAATGGGTTTCAGAAATGAAAACTGCCGGAATCACTTCTTTTTATAGTGTAAAGGACGGTGCTTCGTATTACTACGATATTCCTAAAAAAGAAATGGTAAAAATTCCAGGTCAAGATGCTTTTATCATTCTAGATAATATTCGCAAGTCTAAAGAAGTATTTAAAAATCCTGGGGTTGTTGTAGAAGACTTAGGTGATGGTATTTTAAATGTAGAGTTTCAATCTAAAATGAATACTATTGGAGCCGATGTTTTATCAGGTTTAAACAAAGCAATAGATATAGCAGAAAAAGACTTCCAAGGTGTAGTAATTGGCAATCAAGCTGCAAATTTCTCTGTAGGCGCTAATATCGGAATGATATTTATGATGGCAGTTGAGCAAGAATATGATGAGCTCAATATGGCTATTAAAATGTTTCAAGATACTATGATGCGGATGCGTTATTCCTCTATTCCAACAGTTTCTGCACCGCATGGTATGACATTAGGTGGTGGATGTGAACTTTCATTACATGCTGATAAAATAGTAGCAGCAGCCGAAACGTATATCGGTTTGGTAGAATTTGGTGTTGGAGTGATACCTGGTGGAGGTGGCTCTAAAGAATTTGCATTAAGAGCTTCAGACTCTTTTAGAAAAGGCGATGTAGAACTAAATGTTTTACAAGAATATTTTTTAACCATAGGTATGGCTAAAGTATCTACATCGGCATACGAAGCCTATGATTTAGGGATTCTTCAAAAAGGCAAAGACATTGTAGTTGTTAATAAAGATAGACAAATAGCTACGGCAAAAGCGCATGCGAAACTAATGGCTGAAGCAGGATATACACAACCTCCTGGTCGAAAAGATGTAAAAGTACTTGGCAAACAAGCATTGGGTATGTTCCTAGTAGGTACAGATGCTATGGAAGCTAGTAGATATATAAGTGAGCACGATAAGAAAATAGCAAACAAACTAGCATATGTCATGGCTGGTGGTGATTTATCAGAACCTAGTAATGTTTCTGAACAATACCTTTTAGATATTGAAAGAGAAGCATTTTTATCACTCTGTTCAGAGAAAAAGACTTTAGAACGTATTCAACATATGTTGAAAACCGGGAAACCATTAAGAAATTAGAAAAATGAAAACAGCATATATAGTTAAAGGATATAGAACAGCAGTAGGAAAAGCTCCAAGAGGCGTTTTTCGTTTTAAAAGAACCGATGAATTAGCTGCTGAAACTATTGAGCATATGATGAAAGAACTTCCTCAGCTCGATAAAAAAAGAATTGATGATGTTATTGTAGGTAATGCAATGCCAGAAGGAGCTCAAGGTCTAAATATGGCCCGCCTTATTTCATTAATGGGTTTAGATATTGTTGATGTACCTGGTGTTACTGTAAATAGATTTTGTTCTTCAGGTATTGAGACCATTGGTATCGCTACAGCTAAAATTCAAGCCGGAATGGCAGATTGTATTATTGCTGGTGGTGCTGAAAGCATGAGTGCTGTTCCTATGACAGGGTACAAAACTGAATTGAATTACGACATTGCTAAAGCAGGTAACGAAGATTATTATTGGGGAATGGGCAATACTGCCGAAGCTGTTGCGCAAGAATACAATGTATCGCGTGAAGACCAAGATGAGTTTGCATATAATTCACACATGAAAGCTTTAAAAGCACAAGCTGAAAATCGTTTTCAAGATCAGATAGTACCTATTGAAGTAGAAGAAACCTATCTTGATGCTGATGGAAAAAAAGCAACTAGAAAATATACGGTAACAAAAGATGAAGGACCGAGAAAAGGAACTTCTATAGCCGTTTTAAATAAACTAAGACCTGTATTTGCTGCAAACGGTAGTGTTACTGCTGGTAATTCTTCGCAAATGAGTGATGGTGCTGCATTTGTAATGGTAATGAGCGAAGATATGGTCAAAGAATTAAATTTAGAACCTATTGCCAGATTAGTAAATTATGCAGCGGCTGGTGTGCCCCCAAGGATTATGGGTATAGGCCCTGTAGCAGCAGTACCAAAAGTATTAAAACAAGCTGGCTTAAAACAAGATGCGATAGAGTTGATTGAATTAAACGAAGCATTCGCTTCGCAATCATTAGCGGTAATGCGTGAGCTTAATTTAAACCAAGACATTGTAAACGTAAATGGAGGTGCTATCGCTTTAGGGCATCCGTTAGGGTGTACTGGTGGTAAGCTTTCTGTTCAATTATTTGATGAGATGCGTAAACGTAATATGCAAGGCAAATACGGTATGGTTACCATGTGTGTAGGTACAGG